>JAFOAB010000168.1 GCA_017382555.1 Clostridia bacterium | reverse complement strand
TATGGTGCCTCCGGCAGGAATCGAACCTGCGACACAGGAATTTTCAGTCCCCTGCTCTACCAACTGAGCTACCGAGGCATATAACAAGGCACCATTTGAGCGAGATTCGAACTCGCGTACGGGGATTTTCTTCCCCTGCTTTCGGCCACTAAGCTATTCAAGCAATTGCTGTTGGTGCCTTACAAGATGCCTATCTTCCCACGTGGGGAGCTTCCCCCCACAGCTCTTGCCCTCAAAAGCAAGCGTTCTAAAGAACCAATGAGCGCAAAACTTGCTGTACGCATCTTTTGTTATGCAATTCCCGCGCAGACTGTGTGAAATCGGCGCGGATATAAAATACAACTTCCCGTTAACGAGACACACCTTAAAAAATCAGTACTATAAAGAAGGAAAAACTTGCTGTTTATGTCTCCGGGTCGAGGTGGGTGCCGGCAGTATTTCAAGGCGAGCTTGAGCAACGGGCGGAATGTGCACCCGTTGTTTGCCTTCCCCAAATCAAGATGCCATACGTTAATTTCGCGCACGTTAAGCGCGGGTCAGAACTTACCTGACAAGCCCGTTTTCGTGCTGTCGGCATCTTTATACTTATCGGCATAGCCGTTAAGCGCATTTTCAAGGCACAAGGTACGTCGATCAAAATACCAAAGCCTTAAGCGCCGCACACATAATGGCGTCACAGAAACGGCTCGGCATTCAAACATCGTTAATTTTTGGTAAATTGCTGTATGTGCCTTTTGTGGACCTCCGCAAGTTAACGCCCCGCACACAACGCAGAGTATTTTTAACGGTCGATCCGTTTAACAAGATGCATTCAATCATACGGAGGATCTCACTCCGCGTAACACCGTTTGATAACGGCCCTTCTGATAAAGAAATGATATGTAGATTGCTGTCCGCATCTTTCAAGGCGCGTTTTTCTCGGCAGCTGCGCCGCTCCTCTATGGGTACGGTCCGCGACACTACTATTGAGAGAAGCATTGCTGTCTGCGCCTTTGTGCCTTCATTTTAGCAGTATTTTCCGCCTTTTTCACGGAAAAAAAGCTGCGAACTCTTATCTGAGTCCGCAGCTTTTCTGTTTTTTGAGCTTTTCTATCACTAAATTTCTGAAATCCTCGGGTCCCTCCACCTCTACTGTGGGGCCAAACGAGAGCAGTCTTATCACCATTTCAGTTTGATCGTCATGCTCGTATTTGATTTTCAGCAGATAAGTGTTCTTATCCAGCTTTTCCGCTTGCTTTTCAAAATGGGCAAAGTGGAGCATCGCTCTTTCAAGGGAATTTCTTTCATCGCGCACCCGTAGCGTCACCGTATCGTATTTCTGCGCACGCTCCACTCCATCCACAGGTCTTTCACCCGTATAGCGCACACAGTTACGCATTTTTGCGATGTTAACGGTGGAAACGGAATGCCAGCCCATAGTGCGCATACGGAACTTATCATCCTTTTCCGAATACTCAATGCGCAGGGGGCGGCAACGCACGTACATCGTGTTCCCCTTGCGGTTGGTCATTTCAAATCTTATTTGCGAATCATTTCTTATCGCATTTAATATCACTCTGAACTGGCGCACGTACTCCTCATCCTCGTACGGATCACCATCGCTGTACTTATCGTACACGTAATAATCCGCGGAGGTGAAAAGCGGCTCCACATCATCAAGCTCCGGGAAATTCACACCGAAAAGCTTTATACGCGGATCAAGCGATATCGCCTTCAGCCACCTTTTTTGTAGAGTCGTAAGCGGCATCGTGGGCTTATTTTCAAGCGAGGTTGTCATATCCGAATGCACAAGCTGCCATTTTCCGCTTCTAAGCGCGGGAAGGATGGAAAGCGTGCTCTCCCCGAATGCGTGCTCGGAAACTAACCGTTGAAGCTCCTTTTCCGAATGCTCGCCCTCTATAATTCGGGAGATAATTGCGGCAACGGTGTTATAATAGGCAGAGTAAAGCTCGCTGAATATCATTTGCTCTCCTCCTCTCCTATTCCGTACATACAGTACATCGCCTCAAGGTCTTCCTTAAACTTATTTTCTTGCGTTCTGTTGGAGAAATTCATCTGCACGATACGGCAAATGAACGTGCGTATCCACGGCAGAAGCTCACCCGTATCGTAAACCTCGGCGGTGAAGCGGTAGGTATGCTCGTCCATTTTTTCCACCTTGCCGATGCGCTTTTCGCGCTCAAGTCGCCGTACGATATGCTCCTCCTTATCGTTTATCTTTACCGTAAATTCCACGTGCTCAAGCTTTTCCTCGCCCCATTTGTTGCGCTTTACGCTGACGCCCCACATTTTCGGCTGCATACGGTCAAGCTCCGCACGAAGCTCGTCAAAGCGAGGTGTAACGTCCTCAAGCTTTACGTTGGAAAGATAATCTATGCGATAGGTTTGGAAGTGATTATATTCCGGAAGATAGGCAAAAAGATGCTGCCTGCCGCTTTGCACGCTGATAAACACGCGAAGCGGAATGATTCGATTTCGCCTTGGCAGATCTCTGCGGCGGCTCATATTGGAAACGGTCACAACCCTCTTTTCGCGCATTGCGGTAAAAAGAGCGGCAAGCACACCGCTGTCGATAGCACCCGTTATGTAATGGTGCTTAAAGGTGAAGTTATCGGTATCCGCCGCCTCCTTATCAAGGATAAACGAGCCGATAACACCACACGGTGCCGCCTCGGAAAAATAGTGGAGGGCATCGTTCAGATCGGAGATATCCGTATCCGCCGTTCTGCGGTAATACATCTTACGGCCTTCCTTTTCCGCCTCAATAATTCCCGCCTCGCAATACTCCTTCAGCTTTTTTCGCACGGTAGATTCGTCAAACACCATCGGCGTCTCAAAGCCCGAAAGATACTTTTCATCTATCTCCTCAAGAATTTCCGCAATCGTGCGTCGCACGGATGGATCGCAAAGTATATCAAAGATGATGAAATGCAGAGTAATATCACCGTCCGTAAAGCTTTTCGCCTTCCACGCATTGTATAAGGGGTTGTGCCTTATCGTACGGCTGTCGATGGAGATAAAGACGTTCTTACCCTCGGGTGTGCGCACAAAGCTCATATGCTCACCAAGCCAGCTTTCAAGGCGGCGGCGCTCGTCATCATAGGAGCGCGCACTCTTTGTTTGATAATCCTCACGGCTCTTGAAGCCATAAACGTAGAAATCACGCATATATGCTCTAATCTTCTCAAAATTCTTGATCAGCTCACTGTATGAGGACACGTTGCACACCTCCTGTCGTTTTCTGCTTATATGTTACAACATTCCCCCGATTTTGTCAAATAAAAAGGATGTCTCAAATTCACATTTTGAGACATCCTTTTTATTAAACTATGAAATACAGCACAAGGAACACAAGCGCGAGGGCGAGGCAGATGGCGCCGACGATAAGCATATCGATGCGCACAGCCTTGCGGGCTTCGTTCTTTTCCGCAACGTA
>JAFOAB010000167.1 GCA_017382555.1 Clostridia bacterium | reverse complement strand
TCCTCCGCATTGCCGCAAAGTCCGGCGCCACCGCTGTCGTAGTTATCCGTAAAGCGGAAGCGACATTCCTTATCGCGCGGATTTGACTTCAGCGCATTCATATCGTAGATATACTGCGCGGCAAGTCTGTTGCGCATATCGTCCGTTACGTAATGGCTTGTCAGCTTACAGCCGCAAGGTGCGAGCACCTTATCGCGAATATAGTCGGCAAATCGTATACCGCTAACGACCTCAACAACCGCGGCAAGCACGTCGTGACACATGCTGTAAAGGTAGCTCGTTGCAGGCTCAAATGCAAGCGGAGCCGTAGCGTAATCCTTTATGATGTCAAGCGTGGTTGCATCGGGTTTGCGCGCAGCAAGGCGGGAGCAGGGGGCTGTATCGTACGTAAGTCCCGCCGTCATCGTAAGAAGATCGCGAATCGTTATCTGCTTGCGCGCGAAGGTAAAGCCGCTTTCCGTCTTTACGCGCATATTGCGGTATTCGGGAATTATATCGGCAAGCTCGGTCTCAAGGCTGATTTTCCCCTCCTCCACAAGCTGCATAACCGCAATTACGGTAGCAACCTTGGATGCGGAATAAAGCCAATACGTATCATCCTTGGTGGCGGCCACTTCCCTATTCTCGTCGCTGTATCCGCCCGCGGTTGAATACACAAGCTTGCCGTTGTAGGCAACGGCACACTGATACGAGGGTATATCATATCTCTCGCCAAGGGTGGCGAGATACTCATCAAGCTTTGTAAAGTTCATAATACTCCTTGTAAAAAATCCCGAAATTTCTTTCGGGATTTTTTTGTTTTATCTGTTTTCCAAATACTTGCAAGCGGCAAGAGCGGCGCAAGCACCGTCTCCGATAGCGGTGGAGACCTGACGTACGGTCTTTGTGCGGCAGTCACCCGCAATAAAGATTCCTTCCATAGAGGAAGCGCATCCCTCGTCGGCAATGCCGCATCCGTAATTATCGGTTGCAATAACCTCCGCAAAACGGCCCGCCTCGGGGATAAGTCCCACAGCCACAAATGCGCCCTTTACGGGAAGAAGAAGGTTTTCGCCGTTTACGGTATACTTAACTCCCGAAAGCTCGCCCTTACCGACAAATTCTGTAACGGCGGCGCCGTAGATGACCTTTATCTTGGGGCTTGAGAGCACAGCCTCAATAAGCTTGCCCTCACCCGTAAGTCTGTCAAGATTTTGAAGCACCGTAACAGCAGAGCAGTTTTCGGAAAGCTGGATGGCCTCCTGCAAAGCGGAGTTTCCACCGCCTATAACGCAGACCTCCTGACCCGCAAAAAACGCACCGTCACACACCGCGCAAAAGCTTACGCCGTTGCCGATAAGCGCATCCTCGCCGGGTACGCCGAGCCTTCTGTGCTTCGCGCCCACGGCAATGATAACGGAATCTCCGAAATAGCTGCCGTTATCCGTTTCCACGAGGAATCCGTTTTCGGTCTTTGAAATTTTATTTGCCTCGGCAAACTCGACCTCAGCTCCCTGCGCCATTACCTGCTCCACCATTCTGTCGGCAAGCTCGGTGCCGCTGACTGAGGTGAACGCGGGATAATTTTCAATTTTCGGGGAGTTGGTCATCTGTCCGCCAAATCCGCTTTTTTCGATCAAAAGAACGGATTTTCCGGCGCGACAGCCGTAAATGGCCGCTGTAAGTCCCGCGGGACCCGCGCCGACGACTATAATGTCAAACATAATAATTACATCCTATTGAGATATTCCTTAACGCCGGAAATGTTTACGAACTTATCTGCCTTGCCGTCTCTGTAAACGATAAGGGTGGGAGCCTGACGAAGACCAAGCTCACGCGCCTTCTGCTCGTTTTCCTCAACGTAAAGCTTTTCATACTTAACGCCGGCGCGGTCAAGCATGCTCATAACTACCTTGCAGTTGGGGCAGGTCTTGGTAGCGAAGAGGAGGATTCCGTCCGCGTTACCCACGGGTGCCTCGCAGCAGCAGTCACAGTCATCAGCCTTATCTGCAACCTCGGTATAAGAATTGATAATATCGGCGCCGATATTATATACCTTTCTCTCCTTGTACTCCTGGCTCTTACCATCGTTCCAGTTCTGAACGGGGCGGTAGTAGCCGGTAATACGGCTGTAAACCTCGGCAGAGTTACCGCAGGTGGGGCACTCGAAATGCTCGCCGGCGATGTAGCCATGGTCCTTACATACGGAATAGGTGGGAGAAATGGAGTAGTAGGGCAGCTTGTAGTTTTCTGCGATCTTACGTACAAGGGCAGCCGCAGACTTCCAGGTAGGAAGCTTCTCACCGAGGAACGCGTGGAATACGGTTCCGGAGGTGTAGAGGGTGTGGAGCTCGTCCTGAATATCAAGAGCCGCAAAGATATCGTCGGTATATCCAACGGGAAGATGAGAGCTGTTGGTGTAGTAGGGGGTGCCGCCTGCCTCTGCCGCGGTAATGATATCGGGGTAACGCTTGATATCGTGCTTTGCAAGGCGGAAGGAGGTACTCTCTGCGGGAGTAGCCTCGAGGTTGAAGAGATCACCATACTTTTCCTGATAATCGGAAAGTCTCTCGCGCATATGGTTGAGAACGCGGATGGTGAAATCCTGCGTTTCCTTATGGGTCATATCCTTGCCGATCCACTTTGCGTTAAGACCTGCCTCGTTCATACCAACAAGACCGATGGTGGAGAAGTGGTTGGAGAAGGTGCCGAGGTAACGCTTGGTGTAGGGGTAGAGGCCGTTTTCCATAAGCTCGGTGATAACCTTACGCTTGATATCAAGGGAGCGTGCGGAAACGTCCATCATATGGTCAAGGCGAGCCATAAAGTCTGCCTCATCCTTAGAGAGGTATGCAATACGGGGCATATTGATGGTAACAACACCGATAGAACCGGTGGACTCACCGCTACCGAAGAAGCCGCCCGATTTCTTACGCAGCTCGCGCAAATCGAGGCGCAGACGGCAGCACATCGAGCGAACATCGCTCGGCTCCATGTCGCTGTTGATATAGTTCGAGAAGTAGGGCGTGCCGTACTTCGCGGTCATTTCAAACAGCAGTTTGTTGTTTTCTGTTTCGGACCAATCAAAGTCCTTTGTAATAGAGT
>JAFOAB010000166.1 GCA_017382555.1 Clostridia bacterium | reverse complement strand
GAAGGGGCACCAGCCGATGAGGGCGGGGTGGCTTCTGTCGCGCTCAATAAGCTCCAGCCACTCGGGCACAAGATTGTCGGTAACGGCGGGATTGGAGTAATCAAGACCCCAGTTGCCGTATTCGCCCCAAAC
This sequence comes from Clostridia bacterium, assembly GCA_017382555.1. GTDB lineage: Bacteria > Bacillota > Clostridia > Oscillospirales > CAG-272 > RUG12395. Next base: position 11,621 of record JAFOAB010000166.1, on the reverse strand, counting down.
AAGGTAGCCCATCTTGTCTGCGTGATAGAGGAAACGGGGCTCGAACGCCTTTTCGTGGAGGCGGGCGCCGTTAAAGCCGCAATCAAGGGATATTTGAATATCCTTGATAAGCGCCTCCTCGGTGGATGCGGTGTATATTCCGTCGGGGTAGAAGCCCTGGTCAAGCACAAGACGCTGGAATACGGACTTGCCGTTTAACATAAACTTCATTCCGTCAAAGCCAACTGTACGCATACCGAAGTAGCTTGTTACGGTATCATCGTTAAAGGTAAGCTTCAGATCGTAAAGTCTGCCGCATCCGATCTCCCAAAGATGAAGCTCGGAGAGGGGGAGAGCGACGGAGAAGCTGCCGCAGGCATATGCGGTAGCGCTTCCTACCTCCTTGCCCTCGTAGTATGCAACGGCGCTGATCTTTCCGCAGCCGCAGGTGGTACCGTTTACAACGGCGATGCTGTTTTCTGTATCTGCGGTAACGTAAAAGCTCTTAATGTAATCGCGGGGAACGAACTCAAGCCAAACCGTCTGCCAAATACCGGTGGTACGGGTGTAGAAGCAGCCGTGGCTTGCAAACCAGGTGCTCTGCTTACCGGTTGCCTGAAGACCGCTTCTGGTATCATCCTCTGCAAGGATAACGAGGGTGTTTTCGCCCTCCTTCAGCTTTGCGGTGATATCAAGGCGGAAGGAGCTGTAGCCGCCGCGGTGAGTTCCGCAGGATTCGCCGTTTACGAATACCTCGCAGAACCAGTCGCACGCGCCGATGTTCAGAAGCACTCTGCCCGTAAGATCGGTGGCGCTTATTTCTATTTTTTTAGAGTACCATACGGCGGGCATAAAGTCCTTGATGCCAACGCCGGAAAGCTCGCTTTCGGGGCAGAAGGGAACGATAATCTTCTTGTCATAGCCCGCTTCACCGAGCTTCAGATCTCTTGCTCTTCCGCTCTTGGACCAGTCTACTGCAAAGCTCCATTCACCGTTGAGATTCTCCCAACGCTCACGTACGCTCTGGGGATTCGGATGTTCGGGTCTTGGAATGTTCATGGTGTTCTCCTTTTTGTTTGTTAAAGCTTATCTTAAAGTAGCAAATGATAAAACCATTTTACATCACGGTTGTAAAAAATGCAATTATTTAGAAAAAAATGCTAACGCATTTTGAGGCAAAAAAATGAAAAATGCATCATTTTGTAAGATTGCCGACGTATGCACGCACAAGCTCTATCCTACCGGTGGGGTCATTCGTGCTTGTGTAGATGTACAGATAGTTATTATGTATAAGCATACCGGGCCAATTGCCGAATTTGCCCTTGGCGGTATCGAAGGGGTCAAAGCTCTTTGACCAGTCCGCAAGCTTCAAATCGGGCACGGCAACACCCTTTTTGCTTATTACGATTTTGGTTATACGGCAGTTGTCCTTATCCGTATCAAGCGCGGTGCCGTTGATGTCCACCTCAGTCTGGAAGGCAACAACTATGCGTCCGTCGGGAAGCTCCACCCAATAAGGCGCACCGCCCCAGGCGGAATTGTTCGGCAAAAACGTACAGCACAGACCCTTCCAATGGCTTCCGTCCGCGGAATAAAGGAGGAAGGGAAGCAGGGAGCTGCCGCGTATGTTTTTGAAGCGCTTTGTTTCCACGCTCATAAGGTATCCGCCGTTTTTCAGGCTGTCAACGATGGGCATTCCGTTACGCACGGTCTTGCCCGTATCGTCGGAGGTGTAGGCGGCCTTCTTCCATTTTTGCGCCGTCTCATCCCATTCGTAAATGTCGGTGCTGGGTATGGTGGGGCGTGCCGTAACGGTTTGCCCTATCGCAAAGAAGCACATAAGCTTACCGTTTACAATGCAGAAATCAGGCTCCCAAAGTCCCCACGAAACGCCGTCCTTCAGCCCCGTTTGCTGCATCTCGCAGACAATGGAATGCGGATAGAAGGTCTTGCAGTTATCGTCGCTTGCGTGGATGCGTATGGAGGAATATCCGCCCGAGGCGGCCTTATCGTTTGAACGGTATGCGATAAGTATCCTGCCGCTTTCAAGCTGAATGATATCGACGTTTGCAAGCGTTTTCGTTTGGTCTACACCGTAGAAAAGCACCTGGATGGGACCCCACGTAAGTCCGTCATCCTCACTGAACACCGCCTTCATACAACGCTTTCCTCCGCTTGTGGAGGGCCAAGCGCAGATCATTCTGCCGTCTCGGAGCACGTACATACGCGAGTACGCGCTTCCGGGGCTTGCGCTTGTGCTGTAATTGGCTACAACAATGGGATCTTCAAAATACAGCCCCTCAAATTCCGTGCCGGTGGGTACGTATTCGGGGGTAACCGACTCTGTTATGGGTTCGGTTATGGGCTCGGTCACGGGTTCGGTTACGGGCTCGGTTACGGGTTCGGTCACGGGCTCGGTCACGGGCTCGGTCACGGGTTCGGTTACGGGTTCGGTTACAGGTTCGGTTACGGCCTCGGTCACGGGATCGGTTGCGGGCTCGGTTACGGGTTCGGTCACGGGTTCTGTTACGGGTTCGGTCACGGGTTCTGTTACGGGCTCGGTAATAGGTTCGGTTGCAGGTTCGGTTATAGGTTCGGTTTCGGTAACGAGGGGCTCCGTTGTGTTCACTGCTGTATCCTCCGTTCTTGTGCCTTGTACGCCGCAGGCGGCTATTGTCAGCACTAATATTGCGGATGCCGCGGCAAAGGAAAGTTTGGATCTTTTCATATTTCTCCTATAAACGCAAAGGAGCCGTAAAAATGTTTTTACAGCTCCTTTCAACGTAGTTATTTTTTTTGCAAGCCGTTACAGCTTACGAATTTGCTTTCTTGTCGTCACGTCTGTCGGCAAGCTTGTTATATCTCTTGATAAGCTCGACCTCGCGCGGATCGTAGGGGCGGAGATTGGGACGGAAGAGGTCGTGCTGCCACTTGGTAAAGTCAAACTCAACCTGCTTTGCAGGGTTGTAGAAATCATTCCAAAGAGTTTCCCAAGGCTCGTGTGTCTGCGTCTTTCCGACTACGAAGCCCCAGCAATAGCATGCGACGTTCTCAAGATAGAAGAGGGGATATATCTCCTCCACGTTGCTGTGGTTGATTCTGTTAAGCCACTCGGTGCAAAGCAGAGGTCTGCCGAACTGACGGAGTCCCTCGATCTGCGGAACCATATTAGCGTACGGCTTATAGCTGTGGAAGCTGATAACGTCGGAAAGCTCGATAGCGTGAAGCTCCTCGGGGGTCTTTACCGCATCGTTATCGTCAAGTCCGCGCCAAATATCCGCAGTACAGGGCTGCTTGGGCTTCTGGGAGCGAACGGCGGCAAAAAGCGCATCAAGTATCGGGATCGAGCGCTCGCGAATGGTAATGCCGGGCTCGTTATATACGTTCCAGCAAAGCACGCGATCGTCGTCTGCATACTTCTTAACGATGGCCTTTACCATCTTTATATACTTTTTGGCAAGATCGGGGCGCTCCATAAAGTGATAAGGCTTGAGCTTCTTCTGCTCCTCGGTAAGAGGGAAGCGACCCTGATGGTAGCCGAGTGCGTATTTCTGCTCACCAAGCTGCTTGGGGATAAACTCTCCGTCGCCTCTGGGGAGCTGTGCCTCGGTCGTAAGAACGATCATAACGCTCTGCTTGTGCTTATCGCAAAGGGTGATGTACTCCTCAAGAACCTCCATATAGCTGTCGGGCTCCTGAAGCCAAACCTCGAAATCAACGATGATTCTTACAGAGTTGAAGCCGATGTCCTCGGCAAGCTGGAGCTCGCGGTCCGCAACCTCCATACGTGCTTCTCTGCCATAGCTTTGCCATTGATCGATTCTGTTGGCGCAATCACTGCCTATAAAGTTGCAGCCGCGAATCCAACGGTGGGAGTTATACCAATCCCATGCCTTTTTTTCAGACCATCTTGCCATTTTAACACCTCATATTTACCTTTGTGTAAGGATAATTTTGTTTACTTTTTCATATCGCCGACGTAGGCGCGGACAAGCTCAATAGCTCCGCCTACGGGGTCATTTGTGCTTGTGTAAATGTAGAGGTAATCATTATGGATAAGCATACCGGGCCAGTTTGCGAACTTGCCTATCATGGTATCAAACGGGTCATAGCTTTCGGTCCAGTCCCAGGAGTGCGACTTTGTTACGTCAACGCCCTCCTTGGTCATAACTATCTTTGTAACCTTGCACTTATCGTCGCCGGTGTCAAAGTCGGTGCCAAGTGAATCCTCGTCCGTCTGGAATGCAACAACGATACGTCCGTCGGGAAGCTCGATCCAGAAGGGAGAGCCGCCGCTTGACGTGTTTTCGGGGAAGAAGCATCCGGTAACGCCCTTCCAGTGCACGCCGTCGGCAGAGTAGAGCAGGTAGGGAAGAAGCGTGCTTCCGCGTGAGGAGTAAAAACGCTTGGTCTCGACGGTCATAAGGTAGCCGCCGGTGGAAAGCTTGTCAACGATGGGCATACCGTTACGGTCGGTCTTGCCGGTATCATCGGAGGTGTAGTGGGACTGTACCCATTTCTTTTCCGCTTCATCCCATTCATAAATATCGGTGGAGGGAATAACGGGCTGCTTGTATACGGTCTTGCCTATTGCAAAGAAGCAGGTAAGCTTGCCGTTAACGTAGCAGAAATCGGGCTCCCAAAGTCCCCACGATACTCCGTCCTTAAGGCCCGTCTGCTGCATTTCGCAAACGATGGAGTGCGGATAGAACGTCTCGCAGTTATCGTCACTTGCGTGTATGCGGATGGAGGAATAACCCTCGGATGCGTTTCTGTCATTGGAACGGTAAGCCATAAGTACCTGACCGTTTTCAAGCTGAATGATATCAACGTTTGCAAGGGTCTTGGTCTGATCCTCGCCGTAGAAGAGCACGCGGATCTTGGACCAGGTCTTGCCGTCGTCTTCGCTGAATACTGCTTTCATACAGCGCTTGCCGCTGTCGGTGGAGGGCCAGGCGCAGATCATTCTGCCGTCCTGAAGCACGTACATACGGGAGTATGCGCTTCCGTTTCCGCCGTAGGACGCAACGGTAATGGGGCGCTCGAACTTCAGACCGTAGTAGCCGTTATCAGGCTCCTTGTCTTCGGTCTTTTCGGTGGTGTCTGCTTCCGTGGTGTCTGCTTCCGTTGTGCCGTCGGTCGCGGGCTGCTTATTGCAGGCAACGAGCGCTCCGCAGGTAAAAAGGGAAGCAAGCAACAAGCAAAGGAATCTTTTCATTATTATCTCCTTAGGGTAGAAACGGGCGTGAAGTTCACGCCCGTTTTGTTTAGTTAAACTGATTCTTGAGCTTCTCGATGGAGTTGTTAAGGGACTTAACAGCCGCATTTGCGGTAGTAAGACGCTGCTGAACGGTGGAAGCGAATGCACCGAACTGATCGTTGAGAACGTACTGATACATTGCGGAGTTGAGGTTAGCTATTCTGTAGTAGTGTCCGACATCAACGAACTTGTTTTCGAAGATGATGTCAAGGCAGAACTTACTTTCCTCGTCGCGGATCTTCTCGCCCTCAAGGGTCTTGGTGTAGTATGCGGGAACGGTGGTGGAGGAGGAGTAGTAGCCGAGAAGGTCCATAATGGCACCGGTGCGCTCTGCATCCTCCTGAACGTAGGGCATTGCTACAAAGTTAGCAAGACCTGCGGAGAAGGTGCAGTACCAGTTTTCCTGACTTTCGTCATACTTGGGGTTGGGGAGGATTCCGTAGTTGGAGTCCATATCGCGGAAGCGGGATACCTCGTTGAAGAGGGACATAAGGAACATTGCCTGATCGTTCGAGAAGATCGTAGCCCAGGGAAGGTCTCCGTTGGGGGTCTGGAAGTTAAGGCACCAGTTGCTCTGCTCCATAGCGCTGAACTTGTCAACGATGGCGTAAACGCGCTCATTCTGGAGAGTAAACTCAACGTAGCCGTCCTCGTTTACCTTGGCAACACGCTCGCCCGCAGCCTGAATGGAGGCGTAAAGCTCGTCGCACCAGGTAAGCAGACCGAATCTGTCGTTCTCGTTCATAACGTCGTCTGCGTTAAGGTCCTCGCATACAACGGAGGCGAGACGGGAGAGCTCGTCAAGAGTCCACTTGCCCTCCTCTACAAGCTTGTAAACGTCGGTACCGTCGGTGATGTAGGTCTTGTAAAGGTCCTTGTTGAAGATGACGCAGTACATATAGTCATTGATGTGGAGGCTGATATCACCGGAGGTGAAGAAGACGGAGCCGGCAATTCTTACACCGTCATTGATGGTCTTATCCCACCAAGGATTGGTGAGGTCAAGGGAGTCGAGGGACTCCATATCGTAAAGATAGCCTGCGGTAACGTAGGGAACGAGGGAGTAGGTGTGGCATACGGTGTAATCGTAAAGTGCCTCGTTGCTTATGTACATCTGCTGAATGATGGCAGCGTTTGCCGCGTAGTTGGTCTTGTCGATGTACTGAGTAGCCTCGATAATAACGCCGTTCTTTTCCTCAAGCTTTGCGTTTCTTTCGTAGACCGCCTTGTCAAGCACGGTGCCGTTGTCCTCGAACACAAGGTCATGAGGGGGACGGGTGGAACGGCTGACGAGAAGCACCTTAAAGGTGTAGTTGTTAAACTTCTTGTCGATAGAGGCGGGAAGCACCTCGGGTACGGGCGCGTCGGTCACGGGTGCCTCGGTGGTTACGGTAGCATCCGTGGTTACCTCGGGAGTGCCGTTACCATCGCAGGAAGCGAAGAGAATAACGGAGCCGAGAAGCATAACAAGCGACAGTGCAAAAGATATAAATCTGATGCTGCTTTTCATAATTTCCTCCGAAAAAAATGATAATTAGGGTTTATACGTTAATTTTACAAATTTATTTGTTGTGTGTCAAGCAAAAAAATATAGTGAATAGTATGAAAAATGTTGTTGATCATTTTTCTTAATTTACATTATATGGAGAAAAAAGGTGCAATTGATTTAAAAATTACGTTTTTTTGAGCGAAAAACATTGATTTGCTTCTTTGTATGCTGTATACTTGGTGTGTAAAGTGTTGAAATGCCGATGTGTTGGGAGGTGCGCGATGTGAGAGACCTTATTATGAGCGACAACGCAAGGATATATTTCTTTAATCCGACACCCAAGAACTCCAATAACGGGCTTTACTTTATCCGTATGGGCGAAAATATGCCGGATAAGAATTACTTCGTTGAGCGCTACGGCGATACGAGAAGAAATCTCGGCGGTCTTTACGTTCTCGAGTACGTTATATCCGGTCAGGGATACATAGAGTGCGACGGCAAGGTATACCACGTTAAGGGCGGTGACGTTTATTTTCTCAACCGCGGCTTTGCGCACAGGTATTATTCCGACAAGGATGATCCCATGCACAAGGTGTGGCTCAACTGTGCGGGCCCGTACATTGCGGGGATATTTGATTCGCTTGGCATTACGGAGGGCGTGTTCTGCGCGCACTTCGATGCGGAATCGCTGTTTAAGCGACTGCGCGACCTGCTTGTCTCCGTAGATTACAAAAATATCGATAGGGTATATGACCGTGCCGCGCTGATAGTTACGGAGCTTATACTCGGTGCCGCGACCTCCAACCGTATCAAGGATTACGAAAACGAGGACGTGGTGTACGAGGTTAAGCGCTACATAGACTCGGATGCGGGGCTGAAATCCTCGCTTGACGAGATATGCGCAAGGTTTTACCAAAACAAATCGTATCTTATCTTCCGCTTCCGCAAGGAGTTTGGAATTACGCCGCACAAATACGTGCTGCAAAGAAAGATGGAGGCGGCAAAGGAAATGCTGGCCACCGGTTATATGCAGATAAAGGAAATATCGAATCGCCTCGGCTTTGCAAGTCCGCAGTATTTTTCCTCTGCATTCAGGAGCTATTACGGCAAAACACCGCTCGAATATCGCGCGGAGCTACAAAATCAAAATAAGGACGGATTTCTTGTATGAACAATCACGACGGATATAAAAGACGCAAGATGACACGCAGACAGCATGAGGGAATACTGCGAGGTGCCTTTATGGGGCTGCTTGCATTTACCGTGCTTGCGGTTGTCGTTTTTGGTGTTATGCTTGTTTCCCGCACTGCGGGCAGCGGCACACCGGAGGTAACCACGGATGCGCCTATTACGGCAGCACCCTCAACCGATGCGGCAACGGACGCACCCGCTACGGATGCACCGCAGACGGACATTGCGACCGAGCCCGTGACCGATGCACCCGCAACTCAGCCCCCCGCAACCCAGCCTCCCGTAACGGAAGCCCCCGCACCCGCGGAGCCGCAGGATAAGCGTGTTTCCTTCCTTGCGTGCGGAGATAATATCGTGCACGATGCGGTGCGCGAGGATGCGCAGAAGCGCGCAAATGCCGAAAACCCCGGCTTTAACTTCTATGATATGTATGCGGGGGTAAAGGACGAGATCGCGGCGGCGGATATTTCGTTTATCAATATGGAGGGCTGTGTCGGCGGTGCCTCCCTCGGATATCTCGGATACCCCAACTTCAATGCCCCCAATCAGATAGGCGAGGCATTCGTAAAGCTTGGCTTTGACGTTGTAAACCTTCTCAATAACCACACGCTCGATTACGATGAAGTAGGCTATAAGAACACGATCAACTACTTCAACACCCTCCCCGTGCTTACCATCGGCGGATATACGAAAAGCGATTACGATAATCTCAGGATCATCGACAAAAACGGTGTTAAGATAGCCTTTCTATCCTACACGAACATTATGAATTACGATTCAACCACCTGGCTGCCGAGAGAGCTTCCCGCAAATTCCGAATATTTTATTTCTCTTGCTAAGGATGCGGATATCAAGCGCCAGATTACCGCGGCAAAGGCGGAGGCTGATTTCGTTGTCGTTTCCATGCACTGGGGCGCGGAGGATTCCTTCTATCCCGACGGTGAGCAGAAGCGCCTTGCGCAGCTTTGCGCGGATATGGGCGCGGACGTTGTTGTCGGTCACCACAGCCACACCGTTCAGCCCGCTAAGTGGCTGACGGGCAAGGACGGTAACAAGACCTTCGTTGCGTACTCGCTCGGTAATTTCATTTCCACGATGCACTACTCGCAGAATATGGCGGGCGTTATGCTCTCCCTTGATTTTGTAATCGAAAAGGACGGAACAAAGTACGTGGATGCACCCACGCTTATTCCCACCGTGTGCCACTACAGTCTTCAGCGCGATGCGCTTCAGATATACCGTATGTCGGAATACAGCGAAGCACTTGCCGCAACGCACGGAAGCACCCTGCAGAACAGCTTCTCCTACGCGATACTCAAAAAGTATATAACGGATAATATCGACGCACAGTTTATTGAATGGTAAAAAATGGGGGTGTAAAGAAACCGAGTTTCTTTACACCCCCATTTAGTCTGTCGAAAAGCCTGCCCAAAGGGCAATATCATTAAATTAAGAAAAATGCCAACCGCAAGATCCTTCGCTACAAGTTCGCAAATGTCATTCTCGAGCAAAGCGAAGAATCTATTTGCGAACTCTCCGCTCGAGGATGACGGGCGGTTGGCTTAACTAAATGACATTGCCCCAAAGGGTGACCTTTTCTACAGACTGGGATGACGGAATTCCGTCGTTTTTTGCGGGAGGGGAGACCCCTCCCCTACGAAGCGCGATCGTGCTTTGCTTCGTTTCTCCGTCGGGGATGTCGGTTATCGGCATCACTCAAAATATTCCGACGGTGCAACGCCGTAGTAATCCTTAAAAACGCGTGAAAAGTAGCTGACGCTTGAAAAACCGAGGTAGTTTGCCGTTTCGTTTACGTTCATATACGTATGGCGCAGGCAGTATGCGGCGTGCTTCATACGGGTTGCGAGTATGTAATCGTTTATTGTGGTGTGCAAGTGCTTTTTGAATATGCGCATACAGTATTGCTTTGACATATTCAGCTCCGCGCACAGCTCGTCAAGGCTTATTTTGCGGGTGTAGTTTGAGTTGATGTATGCAATGATCCTGTTAACTGCGGGCGGATGCGCCTCATCCCCCTCAAAGCGCGTGCGGTAGGCGCGCGAGGTGTGGAACAGTGCCTCGCAGAAATACAGCGAGATAAGGAGGTCGGCATCGCTTCCGTGGCGGAACCTCGCGTTTACGCATTTTGTGAGCAGCATCTCTATTTCAGATGCCTCCTCGCCCGCCTCCATTTTTGTATCGAACAGCAGGTTGCCCGCATCCGGTGATAAAACGCCGTAGATGGGGGCTTTTTCGTTTTTTGTAATAAGTGACAAATTGGGCGTAGTGTCCGATTGCGGTATAAGCTCGCCGTCAAAATGGAAGAAGGTGTATTCCGTGCCCGTATCCGTATGCGGGCGGTAGGGCGTGTTCTTCGGCACTATGGCGATGTTTCCTTTTTTATATTCAAACTTTTTGCCGGCTATATCAAAGACGCATTCGCCGCTGTGGAAGTAAACGAACAGATTGTATCCCATCTGCCGTCCCGAATGGCTCCAGCCCTTTTTTTCCGTCGTTTTTCCCGACATACTTACACCCGGAAGGGTGCTTATGTTATAAGTGAACATAATATTGCCTCTTTATTTAACGCTTCTATACTCATTATACACACTACCCAATCCGATTTCAATAGTTTACGCAAGTTTCATATTTTGAAACAAAGTGCGGTATGTGTGTATTGTAATTTTAAGGTTATGTTGTTATAATAAAATCATAAAAGGGCATTAGCCCGAATAATAAGGTGAAATGATATGCTTTCTATTAATGCTCACAACCTTGCGTTTCATATCGCAGAGGACGCAACCGATGCGTACTTTACCGCGGAGGGCGCTTCCGGAGTCAGAGGCTCCGATTTCTGGCGCTTGATTCTTGATGACGGTCTTCGTACCGAGATCCCCGTTTTCTCCTCCAAGCAGCAGGGTACTGCCGCTATGTGCGGAGACAAGCTTGTGGTAAGCTACGATAAGGTCGTTTCCGAATACGGCGACACCTACGAGGTTAAGCTTACCGTAACCGTTTGGGAGCAGGACGGACATCTTTACTTCGTTCCCGAGCTCGAGAACGGCAGCGACGCAAGAGTTAACGAGTGCTTCTGCCCCCTTGCGGACTTCGACTCTCTCGGCGGCGAAAAGAAGGAGGATATCTTCTATATCCCCAACGGTCTTGGTCAGAGAGCCTACAACCCCTGGCAGGTTATGGCAAATATGACCACCAACTACTACTATCACAACGAGTTTGAGATCTTCTGGCATCAGCACTATCCCCGTGCTACCATGGGTTGGTTCGGTATCCAGAGCGGCAACCACTTCCTTTACGTAGGCCGCCACGACACCGAGCACCGTCACTGCTTCCTTACGATGCGTCAGCGCATCCATGCAAAGCCCACCAACCTGATGCTCGGTATCGACCATTTCCCCATGGCTCGCCCCGGTGAGAAGCTTCTTATGCCTCCCACGGTGCTTGCGTTCCTTGACGGTGACTGGAGAAAGGGTGCAGACCTTTACCGCGATTATGCGGAAAAGACCTTCTACCGCGTGCCCGAGAAGGCAGAGTGGGTCAAGTATATGTCCGGTTGGCAGCGCCTCATTATGCGCTCCCAGTACGGCGAGGATTACTTCACCGCAGACGATCTGCCCGAGCTTTACAAGATCGGTGCAAAGTACGGCATACACACCCTCTTCCTCTTTGCTTGGTGGAAGCAGG
>JAFOAB010000165.1 GCA_017382555.1 Clostridia bacterium | reverse complement strand
TATCGTCCTTTCAACGGAATCCTTAGAATTCTTCCAAGGCTCCTCCTCATAGCGGTAATCGAACTTTTTGATAAACCACTTAATATCCTCGCGGAGGGTATCCATATATCCCGCCTCAACCGTCTTTGCGGCTTCAAGGAAGTCCGGAACCATCTTCTTTGGCAGCTTCTTTGATGCGTAATTTATAAGGCGAGAATAGTGCGTAAGGCAGAAATAGGGCTGGTCGGCAAACTTTTTGCGGAAGGCTTCCTCTGTCTCCCACAGATACACGGAGGTCGAGAGCATCTTGGAAAAATGGAACTCTATCTTTCCGCAAACGTAACAGCTTGCCTGAAGCTCGTCTATCTTTTTAGAGGAATTTTCCGCATTTGCGGCGGCAGAACGCATAAACGAGCCGTCAAGTATCTTTCTCTGCTCGTCAAGATGGCTCTCAAGCATCAGGGCAAGACCGAGGCGATTCTTCATAACGAACATCTTCTCAAAATGATCGTGGCAAAAGCCAAGCTCGTTTGTTTTGATACGTATATCGGGCTCCATCATTGCGGCGCCGAGAATTGCATCCAGCTCATTATTTTCAAGCTTTTTTTCGAGCGCACAGTACGGGCAACCGCAGGCGGGATCTGCCTGTGATGCCTCAAATGCCTCGTTTACCGGTATCATATAAATTTTTTCTGCCATATTTTCCTCACTGTTGCAAATTTATGATTTATGATGTAGAATACTATCGAAAGGAAGGTGCGAAATGAAAAACACACTCACACCAATAACCAACGCGGGCACGCTTATCGAAGCCGATGGCTACAGCCTTGCACTTACGTTTGACTGCGGACAATGCTTTCGCTTTGAGCCGACGGAGCGCGGTAGCTTTGAGGGCGTTGCCTTCGGTGAATATATTGAAATGTCACAGCCCGAGGAGGGCAAGATACTCCTTCACGGTGTAAGTGCAGAAAATGCCGAAAAGTGGAGGCGCTTTCTTGCCATCGACACCGATTGGAATAATATAAAGCTGGACGTTGCCTCCCGCTCCGACGTGCTGAAAGACGCCGCAGAGCTTGCGGGTGGAATAAGAATTCTGAAGCAGGACGAATTTGAGGCACTTATCAGCTTCGTAATTTCGCAATGCAACAACATTCCGCGTATCAAGGGGCTTATATCCGCGCTTTCAAGAAATTACGGAAGCGAGATAAATCTGCCGGACGGCAGAACCGTTTACACGTTTCCCGACGCAAGGACGCTTGCATCGCTTCCGCTTTCGGAATTACGCGCACTGAAGCTCGGTTACCGCGCGGAATACATACTTAACGCCGCAAGCGCAACGCTTGACGGACTTATTGATGCCGTAAAAGCCGAAGCGGACACAAGATGCGCATCAAAGCTTCTCACGTCCGTTGGCGGAATAGGCGAAAAGGTTGCTGCTTGCACTCTGCTTTTCGGCTTTGGAAGGCTTGATGCATTTCCAAAGGACGTGTGGATCAAGCGTGCGATGGAAAAGTACTTCCCCGGCTGTAAGGATACCTCTGTGTTCGGCCCTTACGCGGGAGTCGCACAGCAGTATCTTTTCTACCGAGAGAGATATCTCGGCGAATGATCAAGCGCGCAAAAGCTTGATTGCAAGAACAGCATCATTTTCTGCAAGGCGTCGGAACTCCGATGCCTTGTTTTTTTCTTTTTCTATAATCTGTTCCCTGTTTTCTGTAATGGAATTAACGGCATTGATAAGCGCGCCGTTCTCCCATCCCTCAGGGGCATCGATAACGTACGGAATTTCCGCATACTCCGCAAATGCACGAACCTTCGGGTCATAGGAGAGCGCAACAAAGGGCACCGCGCATGCCATTGCATAAATAAGCGAATGCAGTCTCATACCGCAGACGAGCTCCGACCTTGCCATAAGCGCAATAAGCTCGGATACCGAAAGACCGGAAACGAAGCTACCCTTGCCGCAAAGCTCGCAAACTCTTCGGCATACGGCGGAATCAAGCGCGACCTGCATGGGTATAAACAAGGGGTAAAGCCCCTTTGACGTGCAAAGCTCGCCAAGCTCGGAGGCAAACTGCTTGGAAAAATCGTCCCACTCGGTTTCGCTGAAGCTTTCCCTCTTATTAACTACCTCACGCATCGAAATGATGATATATCGCTTCTCCTTCGGGATAGAATGCTTATCAAGGATGAAGTCTATTCTTTCATCAGTTGCGGGCTTTAAAAGAAGTGCGGGATCGGCGGAGAGGATAAAATCATCACGTTCGGGTACAAGCTCGCGCAGAAATTTTGCGGAATCGGACTCACGAAGCGTAACAAGCTCGCAGCCCTTAAGCGTACTTGCGGTGAATTTTTTTGCCTTTTTACCGTAAAGAGGACCGATACCGTTAGCGTATATCATAGTCTTCTTTTTAAGAATGCGCGCCATCATAAGCGTGCAAAGGTAATAAGCAAGCGATTTGTTGCTTGTTCCGTTTTGCAAAAGATTTCCGCCACCGCTGACAAACAGCTTACAACGGCACATAGCCGCAAATACGGCAAAGGGGTTAAAGCGCTCTACGCATTTTACGCCGAAGCGCCTTTCTGCCTTTCGTGCATTTTTTGCAAGCACGGCAAAGGAAAGCTCCGGGTCGTTCTTGCTTATCTCCCCGATAATGGCGGAGAGAAGCGAATCATCACCCGCATTGCCAAAGCCGTAATAGCCGGAGATGAGCACGTCACCGTGTTTTTTATGGCAAACTACGGAATCATAAACCGCAATCGCATCATCGGCCATTCTGTCAAGGCTGTAATTTTCCTTAATAAACGCACGCATGCTTTTGCCCATACGCTCAAGCGTAGACGAATCGGCCTCGCAAAGCGCGCTCAAATCTCGAAGCAGCTTACTTTCATCGGGCATTTCACATCCGCGGCAGCAGAAATTGGTGGCAACAGCCTCCATAAGTGCCTTGTCGTCAAGTATGCCGGCGTAACCCTCGTTACCCGCAAGAATAACAGGGCATTCCGCGCCCATAGCCTCCAAGGCGGCACGGGAAGCGCCCACAAACACATCGGCAAGCGCAGTGAACTTATTTATATCCGTACGCGGGCCGCATATCTTTATCGCACATTCGCCGTAGCGCTCCATATTTTCCGCGCAGATGGCTTCAATTTCCGGTATAACGCTATCCTCACCACCGAGGGCAGAGCCGCCAACGAGAAGGACGTTTACGTTTTTATACTTTTCGCGCAGCTTTGCGGCAACCCCTGCAAGAAGAAGCGGAACCTCTCCCCTGCTTCTATCCATACGGCTTACGCAAACGATGTTAAATGAATCATCAGCCAATCCAAGCTCCTTTTTAATATCGGAGCAATCGATATCTGCGGAGAATTTGTCGGTATCAAGCGCATTTACGGTAACGCGAATATTATCGGGAAAAACACCGTATTCGTCAATGAGATACTGCTTAATATCCTCGCTGACCGCAAGGGATTTTTGTCCCCAATCGGACAGCAGACGGTAGAGGGGAGTTACCTTAAACACCCAATGGGCGGTGGTAACGAAGCGGAATCCCATCTTTTTCGAGAGATACGCACAGATAGCGGCAGGTATACGCGCATGCGCGTGTACAATATCGTATTTTTCCGCCTTTATCAGCTTTTTGAGTCCACGAATCGATTTAAGAATATCGGACGGACGGCGAGTATTAAGCGGCAAGGAAAAATGCTTTATGCCCGATGCTTCAAGCTCCTCAACAAAGCTTCCGCCGCGAGAAACAACGTGTACACAGTATCCGCGCATTGTAAGCGCACGCGAAAGCTCAAGTATATGAGTTTCTGCACCGCCGATGCCCATTTGCATCGTGACCATCAGAATTTTTTTAAGCTTCATATCCCTCTCCGAGATCAAAGAATTTAAAATCAATCAACCTAAAAAGAACTTTTTCTTTAGTGATTCCTTAAGGGGCTTTACCATCGCGATAACGATCAGCAGCATACCGATAACAAACAGCGATGCAAAGGAGCAAGCAGACCAGAAGACCGGCGAAACAACGCCAAATGCAACCCAAATCAGAAACTCAATAAGCACCGTCCAAGCGCCGAGAGCGATGGAAGCTCCACCGAAAATGTAAAGATATCCGCGCCTAATATAGAAGCAGAGGGTAACCACCGCACAGCATATCAGAGCAAACACACCCGTAACCGGGAAAGCAAACCTTAGAAACCATCTGCCCCCGTGATTTTGAATGTCTATATACAGCAAATAAAGCAAAATAGCGGCAAAATCACTTGCAACGAAAATGATGGGCGGTGCGTGCTTAAACCAAAGCGGCAAAACAACCAAAATGTAAGCAAGCAGTACACCACCGGCAACAAGACCCGACCACGTTACGGTTGCGTGCCACGAAAGCTCGAATATAACGGGCAATGCAAAAGGAATAAACCACAAAATGCTGATAACGAACAAAAGTCCGCGGCGGTTATACTCTTCCGATTGGAATTCCTTATTGGGATATGAGGGCGAAGCGTCAGAGCGCGGCAGATCGGGATGATACGCCCTAGTATTACATACGGGGCAGAGCTTCTGTCCGTCCGCAAGCTTAACGCCGCAATTAGCGCAATACATAATTACTCCTTTCCCCTTGTGTTGCTTTCCGCTGTCGGCATAATGCCAAGCTCGCGAAGCACGTGATATATCTCGTATTCCAAAACGGGCTCTGCTATATTTCTGATAATATTAAGCACAAGCCTGCCGTTATAGGTTATAGCGGAGGTGTTATACGGCGCACTTGACTGTGAGCCAAGCACAAAATCCAACCTGTCAACGTAGCGCATAAATTCCTCCGGCATATTGACAAGACCGAGATTTGAAAAGCTGAAGCAGGACTTACGCTCACCTACGGCATTAAATATCATCTTCATAACGATATCCTTGATGAACAGCGGTACAAGCTTCATTGCAAGCGGCTTTTCGCTGTTTACGTTGGTTGCTATCATAGCCGCCATATTCTTCTCCGTAATTTGGAGCTTCATCTGATGGTGAACGATCTCGCATATCTCGTCGAATCCGTATTCTCCGAGGCGGGGATCAATGCCCGGTGTTGCATACAAAACGAAGTTGCGAAGCGTGCGGGACGGGAAAATGTTTCGCAGATTCACGGGCACGCAGACCTTGACGGGCAAATATCTTTTTTTATTGAGAACACGCTTTTCCTGCACACGCACAGCCGCGCACATCAAAACGGAGGTAAGATAAGCGGTAACGGTAACACCGCGTTTTTTTGCTTCGTTTTTAACGGTCTCGGCATCAAGAATAAAGCTTGTATTGGTGCGGAAGCCGTCAACCTCGCGCTTTCCCTTTATGCGGAAGGAATCGGAATCCGCTCTTGATGCGGGTGTAGGCCCCGCATACTTCGGGAAGCTGTCCTCAAGCTCGTAATCATTAGGCTTTTCAAGGCGGTCAAGCACACCGTTGCCAACGGGCACCTTGACACCGTGCTTTTGATAAAGATATTCGGAAACGAGAGTTTTCAAAAATACAAGACCACCGTTTCCGTCGGTTAACGCGTGGAAGAATTCCACGGCAATTCGCTTTTCATAAGCTATTACGCGGAAAGCGCATTTGCTTATATCGTCAAACGGCATACGCGAAAGCGGATACGGTTTTTCCTCAAGTATCTCGGGCGCGCGAGGCACCTCCTCAAGATAATACCAGAAAAGGCCGCGACGCACGCGTACGGCAATGGATGGGAAGCGCCTTACGGTTACGTCCAGCGCAATTTTAAGTACGGAAACGTCAATCTCCTCCCCAAGCGTTGCAGAAAGGCGGAAAAGATTAGTCCAGTTGCGGCTCATCGATGCGGGGAAAATCTTTGCCGCATTGTCAAGCGCAAGCCAGCGCAGCTTCTTCTGGCTGGAGATATTGCGCTTTATAAAATCGGATATTTTATCAAAATCCGAATCAAATTCCTTCAGGCAGTAAAGCACGTAGCCGTGCCACATTCCGGGCGCAACCACAAGCTCGCTCTGCGCACCGATTTCAAGCAAACGCTCGTGCATTCTTACCGCATCGTCGAGCATTATCTCGTCACTGCCGACGAAGATAAGGGACGGAGGCATACCGTTAAGCTCCGCAAAAAGAGGTGATATACGCGGATTGCTTTTTACGATTCTGTCATTCTCAGCATCCTCGTTTACACGGGGAAAGACGTTTTTGCCGTCGTTTACCGAGCCGTAGACATAGCAATCCGCAAAATATTTGAGACGCTCGGGAGTCATTGAAACGTCTATCTTCAAATTATCGACGTAGGACTTACCCGATTGCGTGAGATCCGTCCACGGGGAAATGGCAATAATTCCCGCGGGCAGGCTTCTTCCCTTTTCCTTTAATTTATCGCAAAGCGCGTAGCAAAGCCCTCCGCCCGCGCTTTCGCCGCAAATAATTATCTGCGAGGGCTCGTAGCCATTTGAAAGGAGATGGCCGTACGCATCAAGGCAGTCCTCAAGTGCTGTCGGGAAGGGATGCTCCGGTGCAAGGCGGTAAGCACAGCAAAACACCTTGATACCGCATTTTGCCGCAAGCACACTGCCAAAGCCCTTGGCATAAGCAAGATTACCGCATATATATCCACCGCCGTGGAGATAAAGTATAACGCCCGCGGAAAGCTCGTCTATCGGTGTAATCATGGAGCATTCCATCTCCGCAACGCGGCAATCCTCGTACTCCACTTCGCTTTTCTGGAAGCTTGCGAGCAGCGCGCCGATGGCATCCTGCCCCTTGCGCACGGTGGAAAGGGAGCTTTTTTCAATTATCGGCTTAAACAAGCTCATCTGCGTGCGTAAAAGCTTTTTAGCGTAGCGCATTCGATATCTCCTTTCCTCTGAATGTGTTGATCATAACGGCATAGTTATGCTTCGGAATTAAGAGCAGCGACAATTTTGGCGATGTTTTCCGTAAGTGATGCGTTGCAAACGTGGACGGTGATGTCGGCGTATTTTTCATACAGGGGCTTTCTTTCCGCGTACATATCGGCAAGGGTATTACCCTTACGCATTACAACACCGCGGTGCGAATAATCACCGAGTCGCGCACACATTTCATTATACGGAAGATCAAGGTATACTACCTTACCGAGCGATTTGAGATTTTGCATCGCCTTATCGCCGTATATAACGCTTCCGCCGGTGGAAATCACAGCATTTGTTTCCGTAATTGCGGCATTTACACGCTCCTCTATATTTATGAACTCGTTAATTCCCCTCTCGGAAATTATTTCGTGAAGAAGCTTTCCCTCAGCCTCCTGTATAAGCAGATCCGAATCTATAAAACGGTAGCCGAGCTGCTTTGCAAGAAGCACACCAAGCGTGCTTTTGCCGCAGGAGGGCATACCGATAAGTATTACCGACATTTTATTCTCCCTTTATTTCTTCTATAAGCGCCTTAAGCTCAAGATCGGTCAAGTAAGCGAGATTCATATTTTTCACTCTTTCCTCATACGTAAGCTCTCTGCCAAACCAGACGGGAGGAACAAAGGCCTTTGCCTCCTCCTCGCTTGCAAACTCCACCTCAACGGCATAAAAGCCCGCAAGAGCATCGTGATATTCGTCAAGCTCCGCAATGAGTCCGTTTTCAAGCTTAAGCTCATATCTCGCCTTTTTGATAACTCGGCAAGAGGTAACAAAAGCGCAAAGCTCACCGTATTCCTTTTCGGAAATCGCAATCTCCGTTTCCGCTCGGGAAAGGTCGCCCTTGCCCTTAAAGGTTATAAAATGCTTTTCGCCCTTTTTGCGAATGCGTATTTCCGGGTCACGGCTGATGTATCCCTGCTCTATTTTGCGACATTCAAGTCCCAAAACGTCAGGCAATGCCGCAACCAAAAACTTTCTTTCTATCTCCATTTTGCAAGTCCTTCCTGCAAAAATTCCCTTTACATTCAAAAGCAAAATACAGAAATGCGAAGGGGCTTTGTTTGTTTTTTCATATTATAACACGCGCGCGTATTATTGTCAACCGACCGACATTGTGCTTTTCATTTTACAATATATATTTATGCAATTTTCTTTGCAACAAAATTGCATAAATACTTGACAACTGAGAGGCGGCATAGTATAATATTCAAGGATTTTTAGTTAAGGAGAAGTGTTATGCTTTTGAATCACCGTTCAAACTGGACAGCAAAAGATGCAAATCGCGTTGCACCTTCTTCTTTCTCTGCCCTTATAAGCCTTTTTGCAGACATTGCAGGTGCAATGTCTGTTTTGTTTATTTGCGCCTTTATTGCAATAATTATGGTTTCCATTCCCCTTGCAATAATTATGCTTGCAATAATTATTACCGCCATTATAATGCGCGTAAATTGCGCGCTGCCAAGCAAACGATAACTTCTCGACACAGTCGAAAATGTAAGTTGACGGTTTTGCTTTGGCAAAACCGTTTTAGTTTTTATTTGAGCCAAAGGAGATATTATGGCAAACACGAAAATTGAAACAAAATGCGTGCAGGGCGGCTACGTTCCCGGCAACGGAGAGCCCCGTCAGGTACCGATCATTCAGAGCACGACCTTCAAGTACGACACAAGCGAGGATATGGCAAAGCTGTTTGACCTTGAGGCAAGCGGTTACTTCTATTCCCGTCTCCAGAACCCAACAAACGATTATGCTGCCGCAAAGATCTGCGAGCTTGAGGGCGGTAGCGCCGCAATGCTCACCTCCTCCGGCCAGGCGGCAAGCTTCTACTCCGTATTCAACATCGCATCCTGCGGAGATCACGTTGTTGCATCCTCCTGCATCTACGGCGGTACCTACAATCTTTTCGCCGTTACGATGAAGCGCATGGGAATCGACTTCACCTTCATTTCCCCTGAATGCACGGACGAGGAGTTCAACGCTGCATTCCGCGAGAATACCAAGGCGGTATTTGCAGAGACCATCGTAAACCCCGCACTTACCGTTCTTGATATCGAAAGATTTGCAAGTATGGCGCACAGCCACGGTGTTCCGCTTATCGTTGATAACACCTTTGCAACTCCCATCAACTGCAGACCCATTGAGTGGGGCGCGGATATCGTTATCCACTCCACAACAAAATACATGGACGGCCATGCATCAGGCGTTGGCGGATGCATCGTAGATTCCGGTAAGTTTGACTGGACCAAGTATCCCGACAAGTTCCCCGGACTTTGCACGCCCGATGCAAGCTATCACGGCGTTACCTACACAGAGCGCTTCGGCCTTGAGGGTGCGTACATCACCAAGGCAACCGCACAGCTTATGCGCGACCTCGGCTCCATTCAGTCCCCGCAGAACGCGTTTATCCTTAATTTGGGACTTGAAAGCCTGCACGTAAGAATGAAGCGCCATTGCGAGAACGC
>JAFOAB010000164.1 GCA_017382555.1 Clostridia bacterium | reverse complement strand
TTTGGTTATGGCGGGTCGCCGAGAACGTCGACCCCTACGAGTAAACATCCTTATGAGAAGGAGCCTAATCGTTCTCCGTTTTTTTCATTTCAGTGAGGTTCTGTATTTTCCCGGCGCCTTCCCCGCAAAGCGCTTGAACTGTTGGATGAACTGAATATCGCTCGGATATCCCAATTCGTCCGCAATCATTTTTACCGAATAATCGGTATACCCCAAAAGATATTCCGCATACTCCATTCGGCTTTTCACAAGGTCGGCTATCGGACTTATGCCGAAATGCTCCTTGTAAATATGCTGAAAATACGAAGAGCTGACGTTCATTGAAGCCGCAAGCCTGTCGACCGTGCGCTTTTTCAGCGGATTTGAATATATATCCGTGCGCAAAGCCTCCAATTTATCAACGTAGCGTTTTTTGGGTGCCTGTGTTCTTTCTATACCGTCCGAGAGGCGGAGAAGCAGCACCTTCAAATACAGCGCCGTTATATCCTCCGAGCTTTTGTGCGCGGAATATTTTTCGTACTGCAGGGTCCTTATAAGCTCGGACAGCACGTAAGAATTATCCGGATAAAGCACGGTATCAAATCGCACGCCGCGCGAAACGGCTTCCTCCCTCTCCCGCTCCGTCATATCAAAGGTCACCCAATCGTGCAAAAATGCCTCGCCGTACGCGCCGAAATTGTGCGGAGTGGTTTTATCAAATATCATAACGCCGCCCTTTTCGGCAATTATCTTCTCCTCGCCGAAAACGAAGAACGTACGTGAGCGCAAAACAAGCATAACGTATTCAATTAATCTCGGCGGGCGGGAAAGTGCAAAATTTTCGTTATGTCCGCGGTTATATCCGATACATCTCAATTTCATTACAGTCACCAAAAAAGCAGGATATATTAGTTTTTGAACAGTATAACACATTGTCCGAAAAAAGTAAATATGATAATATAAAATTGAAAGAGAGGTGGCGCCATGGCTCACGTTAAAATAGACGCAGGTACGTATACGGGCGAAATAAGGCCCCTTCACGGTACCGTGAACGGACCCGTTGCCAACCACGACGGAAGCGGCGGTACTGTAGCGGATTTTATTGAAATGGGGATCCCGTACGTAAGGCTGCACGATTCATCGTTCTTTGCCAACTACGGGGGCGAGCATACCGTTGATATAAGCGGTATATTCCCCAATTTTGACAGAGATACGGACGATACTGATGCCTATGACTTTTTCTACACCGATTCGTACGTAAAAAGATGCCTCGGCACAGGCGCAAAAATATTCTACCGCCTTGGTCAGCGCATCGAGCCGCATCCGAAAAAATACCACGTCCATCCGCCGAAGGATTTCCATAAGTGGGCAAGGATATGCGAGCATATCATAAGGCACCTGAACGAAGGATGGAACGACGGCTTTAATTACGGCATCGAATACTGGGAAATATGGAACGAGCCCGATAACGTCCCTGCCTGCTGGACGGGTACGCCGGAGCAGTTTTACGATATGTTTGAGATATCGGCAAAGCATCTTAAAAGCTGTTTTCCGCATCTCAAGATAGGCGGACCCGCATTTGCGGAATGGTCCGTCGACAACGGAGAGATCGAGCGTTTTCTTAACGAGATGAAGCGCCGCGAGGTACCGATAGACTTTCTTTCGTGGCACACGTATTCGCGCGAGCTCGACGATTTCAAGAGACGATCAAGGGAGGTGCGCAGACTGCTTGACACCTGCGGTTATCCCGAGGCGGAAAGCATCGTCGACGAATGGAACTACCTGATAAATTGGAAGGACGGACTGCAGGCGTCGCGCGTCAGGATAATGACGATGGAGGGCGCCGCAATGGTAAGCGCCCTGCTTTGCATCGCAGAGGACCTTCCGATAGACAAAATGATGTACTACGATGCCCGTCCCTGCGGCTTTTGCGGTCTTTTTAAGGCCTTTACCTACGAAAGGTATAAAAGCTTTTACGCATTTTCAATGTTTAATAAGGTCTGCGGTGAAGGGCACCGCATAAAGGCCGAAAGCGATGATGGGGATGTCTACGTGCTTGCGGCTAAGGGCAAAAAATGCAACGGCACCGTAACCTATTACACATTTGATGAAGCCGCCGAAAAGAAGCAAATAACGCTTGATATCGGCGCACCCGCAAAGCTTTATCTGCTTGACAAAGAGCACGATGCTGAGTATTTGGGAGAGTATCCGGCAAGCTGCGAAATTACACTTGAACCGAACTCCGTGCTTTATTTTGAAACAAAGGAGTAAAACGTGAAAAAGATCTATATTATCATTGCCGCGGCGGTAATACTTGCCGCATTAATATGCTTTATTATTTTTGGGAGTACAGCTATGAACAACAAGAATCCTGCAGAAACGACCGCACCCGCCACCGACGTACCCGTAGAGGGGGCAAGCTTTATTGAAGTACCCGAATATACGGGCGAGCAGACGTTTATAAACCCCGTAGCACCGGGAGCCGACCCCTTTGTTTTCAAGGATGATGACGGAACCTACTACCTTTACGCGACAAGCGGGGATGAATACGGCTAC
>JAFOAB010000163.1 GCA_017382555.1 Clostridia bacterium | reverse complement strand
GATGCTATTATCAGTTATAAGTTATGAGGTTCGCTTTCGCTCACCGTTATGAGTTTGCTTCGCAAACGTTATGATATGATCGCCTTGTTTCTTCAAACTGTGCCGAAGGCACATCATAACTTGGCGCAGCCAATCATAACTCTAAACTCGCCACAGGCGATCATAGTTGCGTAGTGCCCTTAAGGGCACTACGCTAAACAAGCGCCCTTTTTGCAAAATTATATTTCCATTAATTTCTGTGCGCGTATATCCCTTCCCTTGAACGGGAACACGGAATACTCGCCGAAAAGACGGGAGGTGATTCTGTCCGCATACTTTTCGCGCAGAGAATTTGCGTCGAAATTCGTATTTATGATAACGGGCTTGCCCTTTACCATACGGGTATTTATGAGATCGTAGAGGCAGGATACGGAGAACTGATTGATAGCCTCGGCACCAAGATCGTCGATTATCAAAAGATCGGACTCAAAATACTTTTCCGTAAGCTCCATAGGCGCGTAGCCGTTACGGAAGCGCTCGTTTGAAAAATCGTTGAACATCGCCTGCGCCCCGGTATAAAGCACGGTATAGCCCGCAAATGCCACCTCGCGCGCAATTGCCGCGCAAAGATGCGTTTTGCCAAGGCCCGTACCGCCGATGAACAGCAGGCTGCGGCTTTCCATCGGATCGAAATCCTGCGCATATTTTTTTGCGGCGGCAAGAACCTTTTCCATATGGGCAAGGTTATCCTGCGTGTCGCCGTAATATTTAAGCGAGAAATTATCAAAGCTGCAGCGCTTGCAAAGCGTGCCGAGACCCGAGTTTTCAAGCTGTCTTTCCGCAATCTTACGCTTAAGGCAAGCGCAAATACCATTGTCGGTATATCCGGTATCGGAGCATTCCGCGCACTCGTAATGCACATCTGCGTCCTCCTCCTTATAGCCAAGCTCCGCAAGCACCTCGATGCGACGTGCACGAAGCTCCTCGGTCTCTCTCCTTATTTCGGCTATTTTTGCCTCCTTATCGGGGGCACGTCCCGCAAGAAGCAGACGAACGCCGATGCCCGAAAGGCGCTTGGTTATCGCCGCATATTCGGGCGAGCGCGCACAAAGGGCGGCATCAAACGCCTCCGCCTTGCGCTCCGCAAGCTCACGCTTTTCGTCATATTCTTCAAGAATGTTGGAATAAATATCTTTTCCGTATGCCATATCACTTATCTCCAATTCCCGCCATGGAGCGATTTAAAGCCGCACCAAAGAAATCATCCGTCTCAAAGCTTCCGCGTACCTGCGCGGCATTCTTCTTGCCATCCATTGCCGCCCTTGCATCCTCCGGGGTCTTGATGCCGTTTGCAAACCAATCCTCAAGAATTGTATTGCAGTAAGGCACGCTTGCCTTGCCCGCCTTTGCAACGGTGCGCTCGTACGCTTCCTTTATAAGCTCAAGGCTATGCTTTCTGTCGCATATCCAAAGGGTGAATATCTCGCTTTCCTTTTTGGTAAGCGCACGTGCACCCATACCGAACATCTTCCTGAGTGCGCCCTCGCCGGATTTTACCTCGTCGCGGCGCATAAGCTCCTCCTCCAGCTGCGGAGGGGTAAGCACGCCCTTTTCCACAAGGTCGGCAGCCATACGCTGTATGTAGGTAAGATTTTTCTTATCCTTTTCCGCACAATATGCAAGCAGGAGAAGTATGTACTCACCGTCAAGTCCAAGCTCGTTTTTAAGAGTAATTATCACGTTATTTTCCGCAGGGTTGAAAAGCTTGCCGAGCGTCTGCTGGCACGCATCGATAAGGGATGCAAGCATACGGTTCTCGCGCATCATATCCGTAACCTCGGACGCCGTATACTCGGGGTTTACTTCCCTTCTTACGACCTTTACGTTGCGCTTTGCAGGCTTCTTTTCGGGCTCGATTTCGGGGGTCGGCTTCTTTGCGGAGGAGCCCCTCGCACCCGCGGTGATAAGTCCCGCACCGCGCAAAAACGATGCGGCGGCGTCAAATTCCTTTTCCGACATACCTGCGGCGGCAAGATCGGGCGCCTCATCGCCTGCGGCGGCAATAAGTATAAGCGCCTTTAATTCGTCTGCATCCGCCTCCGCAAGATGGCGGATAATATCCGCGGGAAGAGCCACGGTATGCTCGCCGTATTTAATTTTATACTTCTTCACCCGTGGCCTCCTCGTCATAATGATTTTCGTTTTTTCCTATGTTATAGCAAAGCGTCATAAGCGTATCACCGAGGTGGACGTTCTGCACCATCGCCTTGCCGGGGGACAGCTCTATGTTCGTAAAGTTCCATATGCCCTTAACGCCTGCGCTGACAAGTCTTTCCGCCGTCTCCCTTGCTACGGAGCGCGGAACGGTAAGCACTGCGATATCGGGCTTTTCGCGCTTGCAGTAGTCCTCCAGCTCCGTCATATTTTTAATACGGTGACCGAAGAAAACTTTACCGACCACCGCCTCGTCCACGTCAAAAAGCGCCGTAACGTGCACACCGCGCTTCTCGAAAACGGGGCTGGAAGCAAGTGCCTTGCCGAGATTACCGGTGCCTACGATAATGGCACAGTAATCCCTGTCAACGCCCAAAATGGTGGAAATTTTATCATAGAGATAAGGCACGCTGTAGCCGTAGCCCTGCTGACCGAAGCCGCCGAAGCAGTTAAGGTCCTGCCTTACCTGCGAGGCTGTCGTACCCATAAGCTCGGAAAGCTCTGTGGAGCTTGTTCGCTCCACACCGGCACGCTTCAGCTCCGACAAAAAGCGAAAGTACCTGGGCAGTCTGTTTATAACTGCCTCGGATATTATTTTTTCATCTTTACCTACGTTGCGCGCCATAAAAGCCTCCGTGTTGATAGATTGATCAGATGTTTTTGCCAAGCTCCTCAAGAAGGTACTCGGTATACTCTGCGCAGGTTGCACCCTTGCACTCGTCGATCTTTACCTTTGCATCCTTTGCGGTAGTCTTCTCAAGAGCGGCCGCAAGGATATCTGCCTCCTTAATAAGGCAAACGTGGCGCAGAAGCATCTCTGCCGCCTTAATTACGCTCTGGGGGTTTGCATAATGTCCGATGCCCTCTGCGATCATACGGTGACGGGCTCGTGCGTCAAGTTCGCCGCCGCCCCGCGCATTGGCATCGCCTACGCCTCCAAGCGCGACCAGAAACGCAAGTGGCGCTTTACGTAAAATAGGGATAGAACATGAACAAG
The DNA here is from genome assembly GCA_017382555.1 of Clostridia bacterium. Taxonomy (GTDB): domain Bacteria; phylum Bacillota; class Clostridia; order Oscillospirales; family CAG-272; genus RUG12395. Next base: position 42 of record JAFOAB010000163.1, on the reverse strand, counting down.
GTGCGATCAGGCCTTGACGAACGCAAAGGACGCAAAGAGATG
>JAFOAB010000162.1 GCA_017382555.1 Clostridia bacterium | reverse complement strand
ATTATCTCAATGGGCTTTTCGCCCTCCGCCTCGTAGTATATCACACCGCCCTCAAGCCAGATGCGGTCATCACCGCCCGTCGGGCGACCGGCTGAGGAAAAGAGGGTGACGCGTGTAGAGGCGCAAGATCCTTCGCTCGCGGTCCGCAAACCGTCATTCTCGAGCGTAGCGAAGAATCTGTTTGCGGACCGTTTGCTCGAGGATGACAGCGCCTCTGCAAGGGAAGCGCATATCGCGTTTTCCGCATTCGTCACAAGCGCCTTGCATTCCGCGTGGCGGTAGATGTTCGTCTTTGCGGCAACGTATTCGTCCATATCCGTATGCCAGTTGAGGTGGTTGGGGGAGAGGTTCGTTATAACCGCAACGTCCGTGCTTCTCTCCGCCCTTTGCAGCTGGAAGCTGGAAAGCTCGCATACCGCAATATCCTTTTCCGTCAATTCCTTTGTCAGCGGTATAAGCGGAATGCCGATATTACCGCCGATGAAGGCACGTCTTTTTTCGCTTTCAAGCCTCATTGCCGCATTTATCAGCAGGTGCGTGAGCGTTGTGGTGGTGGTCTTGCCGTCGCTTCCCGTTATACCAACGGTAAACGCGGGACAAAGCTCCAGAAAAAGCTCCGATTCGCACGTAATTATTGCGCCGTTCTTTTCCGCCTCCGCAAATGCGGGGATGTCGGGCCTCAGACCCGGAGCGCGGAATATGACCGCCTCGCAGAGGTCTTTGAGATATTCAGCTCCGCACACAAGCGTGCCGCCCGCATTTTCAAGCTCGGCTATTTTTGGGGAAAGCTTATCCCTTTCCTTTGCATCGCGCAGCGTGATCTCACCGCCGAGCGCAAGCAGATATTCCGCAAGCGGTACGTTGGAAACACCCATACCAACCACGGCACAGCCGCCGTTTTTTGCGGCTTCAAGCAGTTTTTTGCCTTTTTCGGTCACTTCTGCCTCCGAATAATTAAATATTAATAATATATTATACTATTATACTTTCATTACCGCAATAGAGATAGCGTAAAATTATCAAAAAAGTCATAAATTATCGCGCTTTTCAGTATAAATTTCGTGATGAGTATTGTTGAGATTTTTCTTGTCTCCCTCGGGCTTGCGGCGGATGCGTTTGCCGCCGCTGTGGTACGGGGGCTTAATATGCGCCGCGTAAGCGTTATGTCTGCCGTTGCGACCGCCTCGGTGTTCGGTGGCTTTCAGGGCGTTATGCCGCTTTTCGGTTATCTTGCGGGCGGTATGCTCAGCGCATACGTTGCAAGGTGGGATAATTACGTTGCCGCCGCGCTTCTTGCCGCCATCGGTGCGGATATGATAAAAAATTCATTTGATACGGAGGCGGACGTGCAAGGTGGCACAGCATCGCTTTTTGCCGTCGGCTTTGCCACAAGCGTGGATGCGTGTGCCGTAGGCGTTACGTTTGCCATAAACGGCACGGCAAACGCTTTGTTTGCCTGCGCGGTAATAGCGGTGACAACGTTTGTTACCTCACTTTTGGGCGTGATGCTCGGCACACGGCTGGGGGAGAGGTATAGCCGTAAAGCGGAAAGAGTAGGCGGAGTAATATTGATTTGTATGGGGGTGAAATTTCTTCTGCCTTGAAAATTCTGGAAAAAACTCCGTATACTTTGTTGCTTCCTCGCAAGCGGCTCGACGTACGCCAAGCTACCTTGAAAATTCTTCCGTATGCATCGAAATGCATCGAAAGGTGCGATAGGCAATCCCCGCCCTACGGTTGAGATGCGGCGCAAATCGTAGGGACAGGCCTCCCGGACTGTCCGCAATTTATGATAAAGAAAACGGCGGGTCGTCGAGGTATCGAACCCCTTTAGGGGTGAGCGCGACCAACGGGAGCACACCGCTTTGCGGTGTCTGAAAACGCCGACCCCTACGGTCGAGAGACGTTACACATCGGTATGGGCGATTCACGAATCGGCCTTAGATAATAGAGAATAGATAACAGATAATAGATAACAGAAAATGTAGAAAACCGTCTGCAGATCCTTCGCTTTGCTCAAGGATGACAATGCAGACGGTTTT
>JAFOAB010000161.1 GCA_017382555.1 Clostridia bacterium | reverse complement strand
TGGCATCGGCGCAACGCCCGAAACGGCGATAAACGATATTGCGGCTGCGGTAGCACTTCTCCGCGAGAGCGGCGGAACGATAGTTGTTTGCGGTCCTACCGCAATCGATTACAATATGTTCCTCCCCGATACCGACAAGCCTATCACCGTAACCTCCGTTTATAACGGTGTGGATTACCGCGCAACGGCAGACGCAAAGCTTGATATGTCTCGCTCCATATTCCTCGGAGGGGATTTCAGCTTTGATGCCATTACCCTGAATATGACGGCAAACAGCGTTATGTTCGTATGTAATTATCATAACGTAACCATCGGTGCGGACGTAAAGTGCACCGTTGCAAGCTCCTCCTACAACTATCCCGTATTCATCGCGGGTATCAACGTGGGTAATGCGGGCGTTCCCGACGGCGAGATAGATTTCTGCGGTAAGTGCAATATCGTCATAAACGGCGGTGAGTGGCAGTATATCCGCGCGGGCAACCGCCGCCAAAGCCAGGATCTGCCCGTCGGCAGAATACTTGAGGGCGCATCCCTTACAATTACCGTAAACGGCGGTACGTTCCATAGCGGCGGCGCCACCGCGCCTACGGCGGCTGTGGGTATGAACTCCGTATACGGCACCTGCTCGCTTATCATCAACGGCGGTACGTTTAACAGCGATATTGCCGCTGTCGGCAGAGTGGGCGGAATCACAGGCCCCTTCACCACCGAGATGGCGGGTACCGTAAATCTTGAAATAAACGGCGGTAAGATAACCGGCGTTATCAAGGCAATTCTTGATAACACCTCCAAGGTAACGGGTACGGTAAACGTAACCTACACCGCAGAATACGCTTCTAAGATCCAAGGTAATTTCACCACTAAAACGGTAAAATAAAGATTGCAAATGAAAATAGCGAATGTAAAGGCTTGACTTTTACATTCGCTATTTTTTTCTATTAATTTACAGCCCGGGGAAGGTCTCCTTTTCGGGGTCTTCCTCGGCCTTCTTTTTGAGGGTTACGGTCATTGCTTCGATGCGGTGGTCCTTGATGCTTAAGACCTTGATGAACAGATCGTCCGTTTCAAGCTCGAAGGTGGTGTCATCGTCGGGAATGGAGCCGTAAAGGCCGAGCACGAAGCCACCGAAGGTATCGGAATCGCAATCCTCCAGCTTGATGCCGAGCGTTTCCTCGACCTCGGAAACGGGGACGGGGCAGTTAAGCTGATATACGTTTTCCTCAAGCATAACGATGGAATCAAGCGCCTCGCCCTCATCCTCATCCTCGGAAAAATCACCTACAAGGCACTGCACGAGGTCGGTGAAGGTAATAACGCCGAAAACTCCGCCGTATTCGTCAAGAACTATCGCCATGGATTCCTTGTTCTTTTTCATATTACGGAAGAGAACGTCCGCCTTAACGCTTTCGGGAACGAAGTATGCGGGGCGGAGAGCGTTTTCAAGAACCTTTTCGCGGCTCTTGTCCTCCATACGGAAGTATTCGCGCGTGTCAAGCACGCCGATGATATCGTCCACGTCCTCGCCGTATACGGGAATACGGGAGAAGCGGTTGTGCTGGATAACGTCCTCCCACTCCTCGTCCGTGCCGTCCTTTGCAAGGGTGGTAAGGTCGGTGCGGTGGGTAGCTATCTCCGCGGCGGTGAGATCGTCGAAATCAAAGATGTTTTCGATAAGCTCCTTGTTATATTCGTCGATGCTTCCGTCCTCGTGCGCCTCGTCGATAAGGGTAAGCACCTCGCCCTCGGTTACTGTATCGACCTCGCCCGGCTTGAAGACGAGGTTGAGAAGCTTCTTCCAAAGAATGAATATGAAGTTGATGGGGGTAAGTATAAGTATAATGAAGGCAAGCAGGGGGGCGACTGCCATTGCGAATTTTTCGGGCTTTTCCTTTGCAAGGCTCTTTGGGGATATCTCACCGAAAAGAAGAACGATTATGGTGATAACCGCGGTGGAGATAGCGGATGCTGCGCTTGCGTAGCTTGTGTTTACAAGCAGATCAACGAACCACAGTGTCGCGGTGGAGGAAAGAAGGATATTTACGACGTTGTTTCCGACAAGTATTGCGGAAAGCAGCTTATCGTAATTTTCCGACATTCTAAGCACTCTTGCAGCGCGTCGGTTACCCTCGGATGCCATATTCTTGAGCTTCGTTTGGTTTGCGGAGGTGAATGCCGTTTCCGTTGCCGAAAAGAAGGCGGAAAAGGCAAGGCAGATGAGCATAATAATGATTTTGGTACTACTACCGTCGGGCATGATTTTCTCCTTAAGAAAATTATAATGTGCGGAAAACGTAAAAAGTGTCCGAAACGCAAAAAAACACAGCCTGTTCCTTACGGGTACAGGTTATGTGTTCTTCAAAAAATATTTAAATCGGTAAAATTTGTACTTCGACTGTTGCCGTCGTCCACTTTGCGTGTTCTCCTTAATAATTGCGGTATCCCGCATACTGTCACGCTAAGAATATTATCATACCCCTTTCGTTTTGTCAACACTATTTATAAAAAAAGCACAGTTTCGACTATTTTGCGTTTGTTTTTCCGTAATTTGCTTCCGTTCACAAAAAAGCAACAAAAAGTTCAAAAAAATACTTTGTTTTTGTAAAAAATCGGGAGTATAATAAAGCTACAAACGACAGTTAAGGACGGTGAATTTTATGAAACGCTTTTTATCATTACTTACGGGTTTCGTTATGCTTTTCGGTGCGGTATCGTGCGAGGGAGCTGTGACCGGAGTTGCCGAGACAACGGCAATACCGATTACCGAGCTTCTTACAGAGCTGACGAGCGAACCACCGATTGTCACAGATGAGATAACGAATGCCCCTGCGACAGAGGCTACCGTTGCGGTTACAGAGCCTATTACCGAGCCTGCAACAGAACCCGTTACCGAGCCGGTGACCGAGCCGGTGACCGAGCCCGTTACCGAGGAGGTAAAGCCGGAGGAGCCGAAGCAGGAGCTTGAAAATTACCCCGCAAGTCAGGTGCGCCACATTTTTACGCACTGTCTTATCGCTTATCCCGAGCGTGGCTGTAGCTATAAGGGCGCTCCTCTTGATGCCGATTGCCTCACCGTCAGCGAGTTCGTTGCCATACTCGAATCGCTTTATGAGAAGGGCTACAGCCTTATCGATATAAACGATATGTACGAGAATTATACGGATACGGACGGTACCGTCAAGGCTCGCCTAAAGGATTACGTTCAGGTTCCCGTGGGCAGAAAGCCGCTTGTGCTTTCTATTGACGACGTTGTGTATGACAGCCGCAAGTCCGATTGGGGCATGGTTGACCGCCTTATCATACATAACGGGACGATTATGTGTGTCGGCTACGTTGACGGCAGGGAAGAGATAAACGATCTCGACGTCTTCCCTCAGCTTGAAAAATTCATTGCCGAGCATCCCGATTTTTCCACCAATGGCGCAAAATGCACCATCGCTCTTACGGGCTTTCAGGGCATTCTCGGCTACCGCACGGACGAAAGCTTTGCGGAGGCGGGAATCGACTATATGGCCGAAAGGGAGAAGGTCAAGCCCGTTATCGCTTGGCTGAAGGAAAACGGCTACAGCTTCGCCTCCCACACCTTTTTCCACAGAGATCTCTCCACCTGCACGCAGGACGTTATTGACGAGGATATAATCGCGTGGAACAGAAACGTAAAGCCCCTTATCGGTGAAACGCAGATATTGGTTTATCCTTACGGCGCATTTACTTATTACGGCTCCGAGACGCATACAAAGCTACTTGGCGAGGGCTTTACCGTATTTTGCTGCACAAGCTCCACAAACTGCCTGTGGGACGGAATGTTCCCCAAGGATGGCGGCGGAATTGCCACAAGGGTTGGAAATATATATCTTGAAAGATATACCCTCACGGGTATCACCCTCCGTAATTGGGCGGATAAGAGCCATATATATGAGTACTTCGATCCGTATGAGATTTATGACCACGAGGCGAGATTCGAAGAGCTGGTAAAACCGTAAAAGAAGGCGGAAAACGCAATGCGTTTTCCGCCTTTAATATTTGGTTATCAGAATACGGGGTATCCCGCGGCGTTATGTGCATCATAAAGCTCGTCGCACATTTTTATTATCTCGTCAACGGAAAGCTCGCTTGCCGTATGCGGGTCAAGCATTGCCGCGTGGTAGATATGCTCCTTCTTCTGCGTTACTGCCGCCTCGATGGTAAGAAGCTGTACGTTTATGTTCGTTCTGTTCATTGCGGCAAGCACCTCGGGGAGATCGCCCACAACGGTGGGGGTAACTCCGCTTCCGTCAACAAGGCAGGGCACCTCAACGCACGCATTGTGCGGAAGGTTGGTGATAAGTCCGCGGTTTAAAACGTTGCCGCCTATCTTGTAGGGCTTGTTGGTTACCATTGCTTCCATAATATAGGATGCGTACTCGCTTGAGCGCTTATGCTCCAGATCCTCGCCGTTCAGCAGGCTGTCTCTGCGCGCGTTCCAGTTTGCGATCTGCTTTACACAGCGGCGCGGATATTCGTCAAGCGGAATGTTGAAGCGCTCTATAAGCTCCGGATACTTTTCCTTTATATAGAACATCGTATATTCCGCATTATGCTCGCTGGATTCGGTAACGTAATAGCCAAGCTTGTTTATAAAGTCCATACGCACCATATCGCCGTGCGGCGTATCGTTTATGGTCTTTGCCCTCTCCCTTATCTCGGGGTAGAGGTCGTTGCCGTCCTTATCGTAGATCTCAAGCAGCCAAGCCTGATGGTTGATGCCCGCAACAACGGAATGACCGAAGCGGCTGTAATCCATACCGAGATGCTCCATACAGCGCTTGTTTACAACCTGCACGCTGTGGCAGAGGCCGACAGTCTTTACGTTCGTGTATCTCTGCATATATCCCGCAAGGATAGCCATGGGGTTCGTGTAGTTAAGGAACCACGCGTTGGGGCAGACCTCCTCCATATCCGCGGCGATGTCCTTTAATACGTGTATGGTGCGCAGACCGCGGAATATACCGCCGATGCCGAGCGTGTCGGCAATCGTCTGGC
>JAFOAB010000160.1 GCA_017382555.1 Clostridia bacterium | reverse complement strand
TTCTGCGGACGACCGATGGTCGCCCCTACAAAATTCGCGTGATGTCCGTAGGGGAGGGGTCTCCCCTCCCGCGAAACGCCTCTTGCCCCGTGTCATCCTCGAGGGAGCACGTGTTGTGCCTTTGCAGATCCTTCGCTCCGCTCAAGGATGACGGCAAAGGCACGGTTCTGCCTCGTGCGACCGAAGGATCTCGGGGCGATTGAAGGGAAACGGTGGGAGGGGCTTGCTCCTCCCGTGATGCGGAAATGAATAATGAAAAATGAATAATGAAGAATGAATAATTAAGGTTGAAAACCGCTTAGGCGGTTTTCTTCCTTTTCTCTTATCTATTATCTATTATCTTTTATCTATTCTCTATTATTTGCGGACGATCGATGGTCGCCCCTACGGTGTGTTTATTTTATACCAATCTCTTGCGAAGCTCTGCTCCGTCGCAGGGGGAGAGGAGCGCGGGGGCAACGTCAAGAACGGTCTTTGCGCCGTTATCTCCCTTTGCGTTCATCCTTGCTGCCGCGCGTGCGTATGCTACAAGCACGGATGCGGTAAACTCGGGGTTGGAATCAAGCTTTAAGCTGTATTCGATAACGTGGCTGTTTTCGCCGTTAAGTCCGGTCTTGCCGGTGCGGATAACGAATCCGCCGTGGGGGATGCCCGCGTGGTCGCGCTTCAGCTCCTCTGCGGTGATGAAGTGTACGGTGGTATCGTAATCCGCAAAGTAGTTGGGCATCGTCTTTATCTCGTTTTCGATACGCGCAAGGTCTGCGCCCTCCTCGGCAACAACAAAGCACTCGCGAAGGTGCTTTTCGCGTGTTGTAAGCTCGGGGCAGGTGCCGCTTCTTACGGCATCAAGTGCCGCATCAACGGGTATGGTGTACTGGCGCGCATCCGCAACACCGGCAACTCTGCGTATCGCATCGCTGTGTCCCTGGCTTACGCCCTTGCCCCAGAAGGTGTAGTCCTTACCATTGGGCAGAACAGCCTCTGCGTAAAGGCGGTTGAGGGAGAACATACCGGGGTCCCAGCCCACGGAGATGATAGCGCACTTTCCGCCCTCGTTTGCCGCCGCATCCGTGTTTGCAAAATGCTCCGGAATCTTTGCGTGGGTGTCGAAGCTGTCGATAACGTTGAAGTGACGTGCAAGCGCGGGGGTCTGCACGGGCAGGTCGGTCGCGCTTCCGCCACAGATGATAACAACGTCGATGTTATCCTTGTGGTTAAGAATATCGTCCATAGAGTATACCTCACAACCCGTAAGAGTTTTCAGGCTTGCGGGATCGCGGCGGGTGAAAACGCCGTAAAGCTCCATATCGGTGCTGTTTTTTACTGCGCATTCCGCGCCTCTGCCGAGATTGCCGTAGCCGGCGATAGCAACTTTGATCATTGTAAAAACCTCTTTTCAAAATGTATGGAAAATTTATATAACGCCTTTTCGCGCTGTTATGCTTGAGCAAAGGCATTTCCCTCAGATCCTTCGCTACGCTCGAGGATGACAGAGGGGAAATGCCGCATCGCGCGGTTAAGCCTTATGTGTTGAAGTATTGGCGGTCAAGGGAGCGGAGCTGTACCGCCTCCGCAACGTGGCGTGCGCCGATATCCTCGCTTCCGTCAAGATCGGCAATGGTGCGGGCAACGCGCAGTATGCGGTCGTAGCCTCTTGCGCTCAGCCCCATTTTTTCAAAGCTCATTTCAAGCAGTCGGCTGCCCGCCTCGTCCACCCTGCACAGCGTGCGTATGTGGGAGGGGGTGATGTCCGCATTGCAGAAAACGTCGGTAATGCCGTGCTTTTTAAAGCGCTCAAGCTGCAGCTTGCGTGCCGCATTTACTCTTGCGCGTACGTCGGCGGAGGATTCGCCCTTTTTATTCGAGGTCATTTCCCCGTAGCTGACGGAGGGAACCTCGATCTGTATGTCGATTCTGTCGGCAAGCGGTCCGCTCACCTTGGAAAGATATCGCTTTATATCGTCGCTTCTGCAGTTACACGGCTTTGTCGGGTGTCCGAAAAATCCGCATTTGCACGGGTTCATCGCGCAAACGAGCATAAAGCGGCTGGGGTAGCGTATTCTGCCCTGCACTCGTGCAACGGTCACCTCACCGTCCTCAAGGGGCTGGCGGAGCGCCTCCATGCTGTTTTTGGAAAACTCGGGGAACTCGTCTAAAAACAGCACGCCGTTATGAGCAAGGGAGATCTCGCCCGGTCTCGGCACCGTGCCGCCTCCAACGAGGGAGGGCGCGGACATCGTGTGATGCGGGGAGCGGAAGGGGCGCGTTTTTATAAGCGTTTCGTTGTCGTGTGTCATACCCGCAACGGAGTATATTTTTGTGGTTTCCAGGCTTTCCTCGTAGGAAAGGTCGGGCAAAATACCGGGAAGGCGCTTTGCAAGCATGGATTTACCGGAGCCGGGAGGACCGATAAACAAAATGTTGTGGCCGCCCGCCGCGGCTATCTCAAGTGCGCGCTTCGCACGCTCCTGACCCATAACGTCGGAAAGGTCGGGTACGCTTTTCGGCGGTGCGGAAAAGAAGGATGCGCGGTCGAATGCAAGCGGCTCGATCGGCGCCTCACCGCGCAGATGGCGCACGATATCGGTGATGCTTTTTGCGGGGTAAACGGTAACACCCTCGGCAACTGATGCCTCGGCGGCATTTTCCGCGGCTATAAACAGCTCGCGTCTGCCCGCATCGGCGGCGGCAATGGCAAGCGGAAGCGCACCCGGCACGGGGCGCAGATTGCCGGAGAGGGAAAGCTCACCCACAAAGCATTTTGTCTCCATATCCACACTGTCGGGGATATAGCCCGCGCTGTGCAGTATGGCAACAAGTATCGCGCAGTCAAAGCCCGCGCCCTCCTTGCGCCTTGCGGCGGGGGCGAGGTTGACGGTAAGCAGCCTTTCGGGGAAGCGGTAGCCGCTGTTCTCGCACGCGGTGCGTACGCGGTCCTTTGCCTCCTTAACTGCCGCATCAGGCAGACCGATAAGGTCGAACTGCTCCAGCTTCTTTTGTGCGCTGCATTCCACGGTGACCTCAAAGCCGTCAATGCCGTGAAGTCCCGCGCTGTAAACGGTGGATAACATATCGCTCCGTCCTTTTATCGGGAAAGCGGACTTTCCTGTTTTTTTGGTCTCGACATCAGTCGGATTATCGCATCCTTGGGGCTTGAGCCCTCAAAGCATACCTTGCAGCATTCCTCGGTAATGGGCATCTCCACACCGTGCTTTTTTGCAAGCATACGCACGGTACGTGCGGCGTGATAGCCCTCTACGGTGCCGACCTGCTTCATTGCTTCCTCGGCACTTACGCCCTTGCCGATAAGTATGCCCGCGCGGTGGTTACGGCTTATCGGGCTCATACAGGTTACGGTAAGGTCACCGAGGCACGAAAGACCGCTGAAGGTCTCTGCCTGCGCGCCCATCGCAATGCCGAGGCGCGTGATCTCCGTCATTCCGCGGGTGATAAGGGCGGCCTTGGTGTTATCGCCCATTCCGAGACCGTCGGAAATTCCCGCGCAAAGTGCGATTACGTTTTTAACCGCACCGCCAAGCTGTACGCCGATCTCGTCATCGCTTACGTAAACGCGAAGCACGTCGCCGGAGAATGCATCCTGCACAAGACGTGCCGCATCTGCGCTTTTAGAGGCGGCAACAACTGCGGTGGGAATATTTCTTGCCACCTCGTCCGCAAGCGAGGGGCCGCTTAGGGTGACAACGTCTCTGCCTGTAAGCCTTGCGCGTATAAGCTCGGAAAAGGGGAGACCGCTGTCGGTACAAAGGCCCTTTGCCACGTTGCATATTACGCAATTTTCGGGAAGTGTGGCGTCAAATGCCGCCGCCGTCTGCTCCACCGCAAAGGATGGTACGGCAAGTATCGCAAGCTCCGCATCCGCGGCGGCTTGCTTATCTGCGGTTATATTCATATCGGCAGGGAGGGGGGCACCGTTCAGCAGCGGGCTCTTGCGTGTAGCGGCAAGCGCATTTGCCTCATCCTCAAATGCCGACCAAAGCGTTACCTTGTGCCCGTTTTTATGCAGCACGCACGCAAGGGCAGAGCCCCAAGCGCCCGAGCCGAGCACGGCAACGTTAAGCTTTCTGTCGTTTTGCATTTTTTTACCTCGTGGGAATATGCGGGATATATAAAGCCATCAAGATATTTTATCACAGCTTTTTGCGTATGTCAATCGGCAGGGGTAATGTCAAAAATAAGTCTGTTCTCGGAATAATATACCTCAATTTTCTCAAGCAATGCACCGTAACGCTCGCTTACCTCACTAAGAACGGAGGCGGAGGGGAGTATCGTGGTGCATTCTGCACCAAAGTGGAGCGGAAGCCCGTTTTTCGGTCCTGCGGCGCCGATCATCAGCATATCCGCCTTTCGTGCCGCCTCGCGTATCTGCATTACGTGCTTGGAGTGCGTTATGCCGGAGGAGACGTAAAGCGCACGCCATTCGCCCACCTCCGCGCTTATAGCACGCATCGGCACTTGGCTGTGCTCCGCATATTCGCTGTGCACGCAAAGCTCGATACCCGCCGCATCAAAGCCCTTGCCAAAGCGGTATTCTATCGCCCTTGCACGCACAAGCGCGGCGTTCTCGCAAAGGCGCTCGGCAAGCTCCGTCTCCTCCTCGCCCTGCGGCGCGGGGTAATATACCGCGCGTAGGCGGATATCCGATCCGTACAGATATACCGCATTTACGGCGGCCTCGTTCAGGCGCGTGATAACAAGCGCATCCACCTCCGTGCGGTGCATATCGTAAAGCAGACCGACAGCGTGGGAAACGGCTGTGCCGCTTCCGTTCGTCACGTCGATTATCACGTTGCCGTCCTCGGAGCTTACGGCAAGAATATCGTTTTTGCCGTAGCTCTCAACACCGAGCGTGGGGATATCCTCGCGCATACCCTCGTATATCTCCGTGCATACGGGAATGGCTATAACGGCCGCAATTGCAAGCGTAATGAAAATTCCGCGCGTTTTCCGTGTGCCGAGCACGGCAATCAGCGCAAAAACCGCAATAGCCGCGATTATGTAGGGCGTAAAGGAGTAATTAAGCGGGTAAAGCGTAGTGCGGTCGGAAAAGTATGCCGCAATATCCGCAAGCAGGCTGCAAAGCCAAGCGACCGCATCGCTCATAAACGGTATCGGTGCGCCGACAACCGCAAGCAAAACGGCGGCGAAAAGCAAAAGATTGACGGGAAGCGAGCACACAAGCGTTGCGATTGCGGAGGTAGGGGACATCGTGCCGTATACGATATAGGTAACGGGCAGGGAAAACAGCTGTGCGCACACGCTCACGAATATTGGAAGAACGAGGGTGCCGAGAATAATGCTGAGGATGCGTGGCTTTTTCAGCCTTTGAAGCCTCTGCGTCAGCTCTGTGGCAAAGATAACGCCGAGTGTCGCAAAGGCGGAAAGCCACAGACCGACGGACGAGGCGGCTGTCGGCTCGATCGTAAGTATCAGCGCAACGGAGACGAAAAGGGAGGTGTAAACGTCTCGCTCGCGCATAAGAAAGTACGCGCCGTAAACCGCAAAAAGCATAAAAGCGGCGCGAAGCACGGAGTAGGTAAAGCCCGCAACGGCGGTGTAAAACGCCGCGCAAAGGAACAAAACGGTTATTCTTACCGCCTTCGGCAGTCTTACGTAGTGCAGTATAAGGGCGATGGCACCGATAAGCGCTGTAAAATGCATACCGCTGATGGCAAGCATATGTATTATGCCCGCGCGGGTGAGGTCAAGGCGCAAAGCGTCGCTCAGCTTGCTTCGGTCTCCCGTCAGCAGAGCGGCGCAGATACCGCCGTCCCGTTTTTCGGAGGCTGCCGCAATGCGCTCGTTTATCGCGCCTCTCATACGGACGGAGAGGGTGCGCAGGGTGTTTTTATACCCGATGAATACGGGCGAGGCATCCTCCGTTGCATCCGCACACACAAGCATACCTCCGGAGCGCAGATAGTTTCGCATATCAAAGCCGTTATCCTGCTTTTCGGGTGCGCTGAAGGTTACGGTGCAGTCGACAAGGTCGCCGCTTTCGTATTCCGCACCTCGGCAGGTGAACAGCACGCGCCCGCGTGCCTTATTGCCGTTTACGTCTGTCACGCGCGCCTTGTAGGAGCGTCCGCTGTAGGATTCGTATAATAGCTCTTCAATAACAAATACGGCGTTGCATTCGCCCTCGTTTGCAAGAAGCGCCCGCTCGGGCATATAAGCGCCGATATAATGCGTAAAAAGCCCCAAAACGGCAACGAGAACGCAAACGGCAACGCGCAAAAGAAACGCAAGTCTGCGCCTGCGTCGGAAAACGAGAAAAAGACCGAAAAATAAACAAAAAAGCACCCCTGCAGTAATAAGCAGAGGTGCGGATAAGCGCACGAAAAGAAGCTCCGCACAGCAGATCGCCGCGCAGAATGCCAGACAGTATAAAGCAAAGGGACGGTGCTTGAAGAATGGCATGGTTGCTCCTTTAGTTGAGAATTAAAGCGCACGAATAGACATGCGTATGTTTTGGAATATAATATCAAAAAAATGGGTTTGTCACATTGTGAATGAAATGTAAATTTTATTGCGATAGAGGCGTAATCGGTTGATTTTTAAGGTTGTATATGGTAAAATATCGTCGGAAGTCAATACTTACCAAAACGGCGTGTTTGATTGAACGTGTCACATCTCGCACATAAAGGAGGGATGCGTATGCGCGAGACAGAATCTGAATGTTGCTGTTTGGGGATAGTATTGATTTTTTTGGTTTTTGTCCCTGTTTTGAACTCGAGAATATGCTTATAACAGATCCTTTGCAAGTGATCTTCCGAAAGAGGGGAGTTGAATATGTATAAGAAATTAATGAGCTTGCTGATATGCATTGCGATTGCGGTTGTGTGCTTCGGTTGTGCAAATACTCTGCCGCCCGAGGGACTCGTAACGACCGACGGTGCTACAGAAGCCTCGCCCACAACGGATCCCGTAACGGATGCACCCTTTACCGACGAACCTGTTACGGACGCGCCTGCTACGGAAGGACCCGTCACCGAGGCGCCGCCCATTACGGATGAAGTACCGAAAATATCGGAGGATGAATTTATCGAGGGCTTGAAGGACATTTTTGCCAACGCAAAAACAGTTGAGGAGCTCAATGCGGCAGTTTCGGCATTCGATACCGAAAAGCGTGTAAAAAATATGCGTGTGCAACAATACAGAAAAGGTCCGATCATATCCGAGGGTGAGCTCGTTGACGACGTGGTTGCCATAGTTTATTTTGATGACGGACTTTGGGTCGAGTGTGTGTATCCCGGTACCTTGCTGTCGTCAAAAGAATATGAGTTGTATGAAGCCGGAACGCTTTCGACAGTGTTGAAAAAAATACTGGATGACTCGAATACGTACGGCGAGCTTCTTGCGGCAATTGAGGAATATGACGTATACGGCTGGATAAAGAAGGTTGAAGTGTATGAGTCCTATGATATGAACGGCGCTCCGATTACCGATAAAAATGCCGTTTTGGGCAGAGGGCATACCATAATGAGAGTTGAATACGGTACATCATCTTGGATGCAGATCCCCAAAACAAACAGTCAAGATCCAAAAGGATAATCAATGATAGCCGGAGCGTGGATCATTTCCTTTGCCGGCATTGTGTTTGTTAAGATTCAACCGATGTAATGTATCAATATGTGCAAACAAGCAAACACGGTCGAGCAATTAACAGACAGTGTTTTTTGTAGGGGAGGGGCTTGCTCCTCCCGCGGTGGATGGCGTGTTTCTTGCGGGAGGGGAGACCCCTCCCCTACGAGTGATTATTCAAGTCCCTTTTTGATAAACTCAACGCTTTTGTTGAAGGTGGCAAAGTCAACGGTGTCGGGGAGAATGTTGGAGCTTTCAAGGGTCAGGGTGCCGTTATAGGAATGCTTTTTCAGGCGCGCAAAGAACGCATCCCAATCAATACCGCCCTCGCCCGGCTGGCGTATTGCCTTGCGTGCCGTCCAGTCGCCGGGTGCGCCCTCGTAATCGATTATATGGAAGTGCCCAACGCTGTCGGGCAGCAGAGCGTCAAGCGTTTCGTTGGTCTCACCGTGGAAGGCGGAGGCGCGTGTGTCCGCGGTAACGGAGAAGGGGTAGCGTGTAAGTGCGTTTTGCAGGTTTTTAAGCGGTGTGGAATTGGTGCAAACACAGTTTTCGGGCAAAAGCGTAAGGCCGTATTTTTTGCCCTCCTCGACCAGTATCTCCATACGCTCGTAAAGCATTTCGGGGTATTTGTCGCTGTCGGGTATTCCCCAAGGGTGGAAGACGCATTTCGTTGCCCCGACCGCGAGGGCTATCTCGCAGTCCCTTTTAACGATATCAAGCGCGGCGATGAGGTTATCATCACCCGGTGTGCTGCAAAAATCTCCCGTGTTCTTGTTCATATGTAACACGGGTATTTTTATGCCGAGGGAGCGGTATTCCTTTACGGTATTTTCAATATCCGCGTAAAGGTCCTCGAATATCATCAGCTCAAAGCCGTCGCATATCATTTTATCGTGAAAGCGGGAAAGCAGATGCGGGTCACGTCCGTTTACGCGCCCCGTAAAGCATCCGGTTGAAATATATACCGAATTTTTCATTTTTCTGCCTCTTTTCGTCTCTTTTTTTATCTTCTTCGATAATTTTAGCATTGCGTTTTGCGTTTGTCAACGAATGCACATCCGTTTACGGACGGTTTATTTTTTGTTCGCAGAAATTTTACAAATTTTACGATATTTTCACTTGATTTTAAGAGTGCCGTAACTGTATAATATAATCAGTAAATATAAGGGCCGTAAAAAGCGGCAACGCAAGGAGGTCAAAAATGAAAAAAAGAAGATCCTCGGGAATATTTGCGATAATCGTCTTTTTGGTTGTTTTGCTCGTTCCCACTTACATAGCGATCATTTCCTTCAACAGAACGGAAAATAAGCCTCCGGAGGTCAAGGATTCCTCCACACTCACCTTAAGCGATATAAACGGTGCGGAATTTAACTTTGCCGACGATAATGAGGACGGCAAGGCGATGATCGACCTCTTTACCGCGATGATCAGCGGCTCCACCAGAGTCGATCAGCTCCCCGTAAACGACGGCACTCCCTGCTACCTTGTTTCCTTCGCATCCGGCGATAGCGAGAAGCTTTATCAGTTCTACTTCTCGAAGAATGCGGATTCCTACTTCGTTGACAAGGATGCAAAGGTGTTCCGCGTTCCCACCGATAAGGCGGCAATGTTTATGAACACCCCCTATGCCGCATCCCTCTTTACCGAGATCTCCGCAGCGCCCGAGCTTCTCTTCAACGGTGCCGACAAGCTTCTCCCCTCCACCATCACGTGGAAGTTCCGCTCCCAGAAGGGCGGCGAGCTTGTGGACGTTGATCCCAAGTCCCTCAAGGTTGCTGTCGACACGCAGACCACAGCATCGGACGGAAGCTTCGATCTTTCCTTTAATATGATCCCCAACCACACCGTAGTAGTCATTACCGATGAAAACGGCAAGGAGATCTATAACGGCGCGTTTATAAACGATGAGCTGAAAAAGCTTACCGACCAGCTCCGCATAACCGAAAGCACCGTGCTTCACGTAACGCTTGACGTACAGTGGAACGAAACGGATTCCGTTGATTACAGCGGACGCGCAAGGTATGAGTTTAACGTAGACTTCTCCGCTCCCGCGGTATTCTCGCTCGGTGACGTTTCCGTTATCCGCGGCGGCGTGGTTCTTGCTTGTGCAAAGAACGTAAAGGATCCCTCGAAGATCGTCTTCAGCGCATCCCCCGCGCTTACCTTCGGTGATAAGGAGATAACCCCCAAGTTCTATACCGACGGCAAGAACAGCTATGCGCTCATTATGATCGACGCAAATACCGAAAATAAGGATTACAGCTTCACCTTCACCTACGGTGCGGTAACTCAGACCCTGCCCCTGAAGGTTGAGACCCGTACCTACCGCACCGGCTACACCAGCAATGCAAGCGCCGCAATCGCGCAGTCGCATCGCTCCGCCGCTGCACTCTCCGCCTTTGATAACATTATAAAGAGCCAGCTTGAAAAGACCTCAAGCGTAGCGCTCTGGAAGGGCAAGTTCGGATTTAGCGTTACCGATGCCGTTCCCCAGTACTCCCTCGGCTTCGGTCACAGCCGCACCATCACCAGCACCGGTGAGACGTATCAGAACCTCGGCGTTGACTATTACGTTGCGGCAGGCTCCGATATCATTGCGGCAAACAACGGTAAGGTGCTTTACGTAGGCGCTGCTGATTTCCCCGGCAAGTTCGTTATTATCGACCACGGTCTCGGTCTCTTCTCCGTATATATGCACCTCGCCGACTACACCGTCAAGGAGGGCGATATGGTTGAAAAGGGAACCGTTATCGGCTCTGCGGGTACATCCGGCTTCATTGCCTCCACCGGCGCAAACCACTCCATTATGTATTTCCAGAACGGCGATCCCTTCTGCGGATACGAGCTTGAGGAGATCGGAATCCCCGGTCTTAACTAATAAAACGGGGCGGTAAGCGTTTACGATATAATTAAGTTAAGCCGCCGAGATCCTTCGCTGCGTCATTTCCCCTCTGTCATTCTTGAGCGAAGCGAAGAATCTGAGGGGAAATGCCTCCGCTCGAGGATGACAAGCGGCGGCCTCGGCTCCTTAACTTAACGGCATTGTAAGCGTTTACTGCCCTTTGCTTTTTGCAAGCGGACGACGCAAATGTGCGTTCGCTACCGCAATTTCGGTAATTTTATAGTACAAAATGTATCTTTTTCGTTGCCGAAGGGGCAAAATACAGACAAATCCGTTCAAAATACGCAAAAAAAGCACAAAAGACTTGACAAAGGCTATATGTTTGTGCGATAATGTTACGGTCGGTTAAACAGCGAGTGAAATAGAACTTTCGATCTCGTTTAAGGAGGTGCATATAATGCTTAGAACTTATCAGCCTAAGAAGCGTCAGCGCAAAAAGGAGCACGGCTTCCGTAAAAGAATGAAGACTGCCGACGGCAGAAACGTCCTCAAGAGAAGACGCGCAAAGGGCAGAGCAAGACTCACCTATTAATGGTGGACGACGAGGCGGCGACAGACAAGCTCTGGCCGCCTTTCTCATTATCTCTATATTTTTAATTCAAGTCTGCCTTTAATATTTTGGGGGCAGACTGCTTTTTGACGAAAGCGATCTGTTATGAAGCTGTATCCGATAACTGAAAATCATTTGTATATCAAGACCTTTACCAAAGGAAAGAGGGCCGGCACGAGGCTCTTTTCGCTGTGTGTTCTCAAGGACTACAAGGCGGAAAGGCTGAGACGCGCAAACCCACAAAAGGAATTTTTGAATCGTGTGGGACTATCGGTCGGTAAAAAGGTCGGAAACGCTGTTACCCGCAACCGCGTCAAGCGTATACTGCGCGAGGGGTATCGGCAAGTAGACAAGGAATACGGCGTGCGCCGCGGCTATCTTATTGTTATAGCTCCGCGTGAGGCGTGTGCCACCGCAACGTCCGAGGACGTAAAACGTGACCTGCGTTACGCTCTCGGTAAGCTCGGTATGCTCAAATGAAGCATTTGTGCATAGCACTTATCAGGTTCTACCGTAAGTTTATTTCCCCAATAAAGCCGCAGTGCTGTCGGTTCACTCCCACGTGCTCCGAGTACGCGCTGGAGGCATTTGCCGTGCACGGATTTTTCTACGGTCTTTTCCTTACCGTATGGCGCATCCTGCGCTGTAATCCGTTTTGCAGGGCGGGGTACGATCCCGTACCGCCGAAAAGGGAAAAAAGATAACGCGGCAGAAGAATTTGAAAGGAACCCCAAAAGGGGTATGATATGGGACAGTTATTTAACATCATCAACATTCCCTTTGGCGCGATGATCCGTTGGTTCAACCAGATCACCGGCAACTACCTTATTGCGCTCCTGCTTTTCGCGATCGTTGTTAAGATCGTGCTTTCTCCTCTTGCATTCAAGCAGCAGAAGAACCAGATAAAGCAGGCAAAGCTCCGCCCCCTCGAGATGGCGATACGCCGCCGCTATGCGGGCAGAAACGATAAGGTAACACAGCAGAAGGTACAGCAGGAGGTCCTCGACCTTTATCAGAAGGAAGGCTATTCCCCCATGTCCGGATGCCTCCCCCTGCTTATCCAGTTCCCCATCATTATTTCGCTTTATCAGATAATCCGTAAGCCCCTTACCTATATCTGCAGCATCGCTGCCGAGGACGTTAACGTAATCATCGGCAAGCTTCAGTCCTTCGGTCTTTTCGAGGGACAGAAGATCGAGCAGCTCGCAGAGGACCAGATCGGTCTTGTAAATGCCGTAAAGGGTCTTACCGATGCGCAGTTTGCGGAAATTTCGATGATAGAGAACGTCGACAAGATCTTCGATCTTAACTTCAACGTTTTCGGAGTTCTCGATCTTTCCCAGAATCCCGCGCTTGACACCATAAGCTGGCTTTGGGTCATCCCGATCCTCACCTTCATCACCTCCTTTATCGGTATGAAGATAAGCCGCAAGTTCCAGCCCCAGCCCATAGGACAGACAGAGGATGCCGCAAACTCCATGAAGATCATGGATTTCACCATGCCCCTCATGAGCGTTGCGTTCACCTTTATGTTCTCCGGCGCTATCGGCGTGTACTGGATCTATCAGAACGTTCTTAACGTAATTCAGACCGTTATAGTTGCTAAGCTTATGCCCATCCCCGCTTGCACGGAGGAGGACGTACGCGCGGCAGAAAAGCAGCTTGCAGGCAAGTCTAAGAAGGATAAGAAGCGCGAGCTTGATCCCAACAGACCCAGACCCCGCAGCCTCCATCACATCGACGATGATGATGAGGACATTCCCGCAAGCGCACCCGAGGCGGACGAGCCCGAGGAGGTAAAGGAACCCTCCCCCGATGCTCCCAAGCTGAAGGATGACGAGCAGGATAAATACAGAAACAAGTAATCGAAAGGTGCGCCAAGGCGCATAATGACACAAATGAAGATTGATGTTACCGCTACGGGTAAGACCGTAGACGAGGCTCTTGAAAATGCGAAAAAAGAGCTTGGCATAGACGTTATTGACGACGGACTCAAGTACGAGATAATCGACCTCCCCAAAAAGAGCGGCTTTCTCGGCCTCAAGAGCGTTCCCGCCAAGGTAAGGATCTACTCCGTTGAGGAGGAGGACATCCTCGGCGACGTATTCAAGACCGTGGAAAAGAAGCCCGCTCCCGAAAAGAAGCCTCACGCAGATAAGAAGCCCGCATCCAACGGAGGTAAGGAGCATATCCGTACCGCTCCCGCAAAGGAGGCTTTTGCAAAGCCCGCAGAGAAGACCGAGGCAAAGGCAGAGGAAAAGACCGAGGCAAAGCCCGCAGAAAAGCAGGAAAGAAGACCCCAGGAAAAGAAGCAGCAGAAGAGCCGCTCCTCCAAGGGCAAGCGTCCCGTTTCCGAGGCGAAGCCCATGCCCGTGCTTGAAAATACCGCAGACGAGCTGCAAAACGATGCGGCACTCGTGTTCGTACGCAAGCTTATCACCGATCTTGAGATAAACGCAAGAGCGGAAATGTATATCGACGAGGAGAATATGCGCCGCGTTCTTATATACGGCGAGGAGGCATGCTCCCTTATCGGTCACCACGGCGAAACTCTCGATGCTTTCCAGTATCTTGCAAACCTCGCAGTTATCCGTCACCGCAAGGAGGCGGCTAAGGAGGGCGAGAACGAAAGCAAGGCACGCGTTACCATCGATATTGAGAACTACCGCGCAAAGAGAGAGGCAACTCTCCGTGCGCTTGCACGCAGAATGGCGGCAAAGGCTCTCAAGTATCGCCGCAGCGTAATGCTTGAGCCTATGAACCCCTACGAGCGTCGTATCATCCACTCCGAGATTCAGAATATCGAGGGTGTTGCAACCAATTCCGTAGGCGCGGAGAACAACCGTAAGATAGTTATTTATCTTACCGACACCGCAAACAAAAATTCCGCAGAGGAATAAGAATTTATGTACCGTAACGATACAATAGCGGCAATATCCACGCCCCGTGGTAAGGGCGGCGTGGCTCTTATAAGAATATCGGGCGCAAACGCGCTCGATATCGCTTCCCGCTGTTTTTCTGCAAAGAACGGTACCGATATCGCCGTAATGCCGCCCCGTCGGGCGGTTTACGGCGATATTTTGTGCCGTGGCGGCTATCGCGACAGCGGACTTGCAATTTATTACAAATCGCCCGCTTCCTTTACGGGCGAGGATACTGTTGAATTTATGTGCCACGGCGGTGCGCTTATAACCCGCCGTGTGCTTGAAAGTGTGCTGTCTGCGGGGGCAAGGCTTGCGGAGGCAGGCGAGTTCTCGCATCGCGCACTGATAAACGGAAAATTGAGTCTCACGGAGGCGGAGGCGCTCTCCGATCTTCTTTCCGCAACCACGGATGCACAGCTCCGCATTGCCTCCGGCAATACGCGCGGAAGGCTGGATAGGGAGCTGGAGGGCATCTATAACGGTCTTGCGGACACGCTTTCCTCCCTTTACGCGAAGATAGATTTCCCCGATGAGGATCTTGCGGATATGGATGCGGACGGGCTAATTGCCGCCGCGGAGGACGTCAGCGCACGTGTGGACAGGCTTATTTTCGGCTATGAGGGCACAGCCTGCATCAGGGAGGGCGTTCCCTCCGTAATATGCGGACTGCCCAATACGGGCAAAAGCTCGCTTTATAATGCGCTTGCGGGCGAGGAGCTTGCAATCGTTACCGATGAGGCAGGCACAACGCGCGACGTGCTATCCTCGGAGCTTTCGGTCGGAAACGTGCTTTTGCGCCTTTCCGATACCGCGGGCGTAAGAGAAACGGACGGCAAGGTGGAAAGCATCGGCGTACAGCGCGCACTTGACGCAATGGAGGGCGCGGCGCTTCTGCTTTGTGTGTTTGATGCGTCTCGTCCGCTCACAGACGAGGATAAGGCGCTTGCAAGGCGCGCCGTTTCCTGCACCGGTAAGACGGTATGCGTGCTAAACAAATGTGATATGCCCCAAGCGGCGGATAAGGCCTTTCTCGCGGAGCTTTTCGGTGAGGTAAGCGAAATATCCGCAAAAAGCGGAGTGGGCATAGAGGCGCTTAAAAAGCGAATTGAGGCGCTCTTCCTTTCCGATGAAATAGACCTGGACGGTGACGTGCTTCTTTCGGGCGAAAGACAGTACGGCGCGGCAAAAAATGCCAAGGCGTATCTCGATAATGCGCTTTCCGCCCTGCGTATGGGTATGCCGCCCGATTGCGCCGCCACGGATATGGAGGCGGCTCTCGGCGCGCTTGGAGAATTGGATGGACGCGCTGTTAATGAAGAGATAGTTTCGCGAGTGTTTGCAAATTTTTGCGTAGGAAAATGAACTCGTAGGGGAGGCGTTTCTCCTCTCGCGAAAACGATGCAATTTGACGGGAGGGGAGACCCCTCCCCTACAATGAACAAACCGCGTAGGGCGATTCGCGAATCGCCCGTATAAGGGTAAAATTATGGAAGACAAAAGATTCAAAAAGAACGATTCGGGCTTTATATGTGCCAACTGCGGAAACGAGGTTCCGCCGCTTGGCTACAGCTCGCGCAATCATTGCCCCAAGTGCCTTTGCTCCCTGCATCTTGATATAATGCCGGGTGATAGGGCGGCGGATTGCGGTGGCATTATGCGCCCCGTGCGCAGTGAGCCCGATCCGAAAAAGGGCTTCATTATTATACATAAATGCGAAAAATGCGGAGCCGAGCGCCGTAACAAGGCGGCAAAGGACGATGATATGAAAAAGCTTATCAGGCTTACGGCAGGTCAGCAATGAAAAGAACGATAAAATCGCTTGTTGCCGTTTTATGCGTGCTTGCGCTCGTTTTCTCGTCTGCTTCCGCTTATGCGCTCGTGCCGTTTTACGTCGGCACCCCCGCAGAGCCGTCCGAGGCATTTGCGAACAGCAAGTATTACGATAGGCTCGTCTCCGTACAGCTTACGGGCGATATGGCGTACGATATCGTAAGCGTTGCGCTTTCGCAGGTCGGCTATCATGAGGGTAATTCGTTTGCCGATCTTGACGGTGAAAACAAAAGCGGATATGCCGATTACAATGAGTACAGCTATTGGTGGGACGGTGTTCCGAACCGCGCGTGGTGCGCGGCTTTCATTACGTACTGTGCCCGTCAGGCGCAGATTCCCAACACGGTATTGAAGGGTACGCTTGCCGCAAACGCGACCGCCTTTAATCTTCCGCTGATGCCGAAGGCAACTACGGAGCCGCTTGTGGGTGATCTTATCTTCTTCGATTGGGATCTTGACGGCTCCAGCGACCACGTGGGACTTGTTGCCAAGGTGGATGGAAGCGACGTGCTTGTGGTGCACGGTAATTATGCCGAATATGCAACGGTAACGCGCTTCGGTCGCACGCAGATTGACGTGCTTGGCTATGCGCGCCCCGCGTATCCGAGCGCATATTGGGCGGGTAGCCCCATCTCTCTTGTGCCCACGCAAAGCTGCGGATATATTTATCAGGATGGAGAGTATTTCCGCAAGCTGCTTGATCTTGAGCTTACGGGTAACGGTGCGCTTGATATCGTTTCTGTCGCTCGGTCACAGCTCGGCTATAACGCATCCGAGGATGTCTACGGCTCGCACGGCGAGGGCGAGGCAAGCTCCGAGTTTAGCTATACGGAATACGGTCGCTGGTACGGCACACTTCCGTATGAGGGCGACTGGGGTACTGCCTTCGTCATTTGGTGTGCGCGTCAGGCGGGTATAGGCAAGGACGTTATCTACGGCTATGCCGTTCCGAACCCGAACAGGCTGGTGCTTGATTTGGTGGAAAAGGAAAATGCCGCCGCCGCAGGTATGCCGAGGATTGGCGACA
>JAFOAB010000159.1 GCA_017382555.1 Clostridia bacterium | reverse complement strand
TCGCGGGGGGAAAGCTCCTTAATTTCCATCTCTGCCATTTTGTTTATCCTTTCAGTTTTCATAACGGGGTATATCTATATCGCCCGCGTTTTCACCGCTTACGGGCTTGGATTTTATGGTATTGGACTCGTAGATCTCAACAAGCACGCTGTCCTCGTCGTTTGTAAATCTTCTGCCGGAATCAAAAATGGAATCCGGAATGTCCTCGTAATATACGTTAAGATACTTGTTTACCGTATCAAGCGCCGCCGCGCGGTTTACGGAATACATCCATGCGCCGGAGGTTGCCATCTGGCATCCCTCACCCGCCATTGTGAGCATCATTATCTTGGAAAGATCGACCTCTGCAAGCTGCTGGATGTAATACTGTGCATCAGCAACGGAAACGTCGGTAACCGTGTTGCCGATAACGCTCTTTGCCACGTTTACCGCTTTCGAAAGCGTAAGGCTGCTCTTGAGCTGGCTGAGCATTGCGGAAATAAACATCTTTTGTGCATCAAGTCTGCCGATGTCCGCTGTGATGTATCCGCTTCTGTAGCGAATAAACTGCTCTGCCTGAGAGCCGTTCAGCGTCTGCGGTCCCGCCTTCAGATTAACGTACAGCTCCTCGCCCGGGGTATCGTCCACGTAATACATATCGTAGGGAACGTTCATATATACGCCGCCGATGCCGTCAACGACCTCCTTGAACACGTCAAGGTAAACGAGCGCGTAGTAGTCGATCTGTATGCAAAGCGCCGCCTCAATGGATTCGGCTGTCTTTTCCATTGCGTACTTGCACTGCTCCTTGGAGTTGCAGTTGGAGGGTGCCTGATACCAGTAGTGTGCGTAAAGGGTATTTATTCTTCCGCCCTTGCCATCGTATCTGATGTAGGTATCGCGGGGAAGCTGAACCACGTTTACGGTATTCTTCTCGACGTCAAGGTTAACTATCATTATAACGTCGGTGTTTGCGCTTTTCTTATCAAGACCCATAACAAGGAAGTTGAACACCTTTTTGTTTCTTGTAAGAACAACACCGGGCTGTGTAACGTCCTCGGTTTTGGGGGCATCGGTAGTCGGAGCATCACCCGGCTCCGTAACGGGGGCTGTGCCCGTGTCCAACGGATCCGTTGTTATGACCGAGGTATCAAACGGTGTGCCCGTATCCACGCTCGGGCGGTAAAACACGCCGATTGCAAGCAAGGTAAAGATAGATGCGAGGGTAAGGGCGACAAGAATAAGCAAAACAACCTTCAGATAATCGGGGCGCTTGCTTTGGTGCTTTTTTAACGCATTATTATTCGTGATAACGGCAAACACCTTGGTTATATGCTCTCCGGTATTGGCCTTATCCCTGTTTTCTTTATTTTCGTTTTCCATTGTAACCTCTCTGCAGTTATCTGCGGCATTCTCTCAGCATTGCGTTTCTTGAGCGTACGGTAACGACAGCCAATGACTTACCGGATTCGATCAGGTCCTTTACCGTCATATCAAAGCTGAGAAGCATGGTGCGGGAAAGCACCGCCTGCCTCTCCTCCGCCGTTGTCGATCTTGCGATACCGTCATCAAAATACCGACGGAGACGCACACAATCCTCAAATGTCCTCGTGTCCTCTATATAGTCGGCAAGATAAAGAATCCTGTCGTATATATTCATATCCTCCGAGCCCGCAGTGTGAACGGAAACGGCACGCAGAAGTTCCGGCACTGCAAATTGCGGAAATACGTCCGGTATCACCGCCGCCGCCGTAAGGCTGTGAAGCAGCTTGGGAGCAGCGAGCGCATCGGCATCGGGAGTTATACCGTATTTCTTACACAGCATAAGCTGCTCCTCGGTGCTAAGCTCCTTTGTGATATCGTGAAGCAGTGCGGCGGCACGCATCATTCCCGTTTTTTCGGGCGCGAACAGCGCGCAAAGCTCCTCTGCCTTTTTTTCAACGCCGAGAGTGTGGGAAAAGCGCTTTACGCTCATCTTACCCATTATCTCGCCCCTGAGATTATCAAGTGCCTCTTCGGAAAATCTTTCGTTATCGGTCATTTTTTGCTCCGTAAAGCGCGTGTGTAATTATGTACTCCGCAACAGCGGGTGATGCTCCGCAAATGGGGAGCCCCTCTGCCGCGGCACGGCGTATCTCGTTTGAGGAAACGGAAGGCACACACGCATCAATCTCCGTTATCCTCGCGCCGTATTCCTTGCGGTATCTTTCAGCAGCCTCTCTGCCGCTTTCGCCGCGTCCGACGTAGCATATCACCGCGTTTTCAAATATCTCGCGGCTGTTTTTCCAATTTTCCATGCCCGCAAGCACGTCGGCACCCACAAGCATATAAACCTCATCCGCCTCCTTTTTCAGGCGACGGAGAGTAAGATAGGTGTAGCTTACCTCTTCGCTTTTCAGCTCCATATCGGAAACTCGGCACATACCGCCAAAGCGCACGTCGCATTCAAAGGCGAGCCTGCACATCTCGTATCTGTGCTCCGCCCCCTCCGAATATTCGCCCTTGCAGGGATGCTCGCGCGCAGGCATTATTACAAGCACATCGGCACAAACTGCGTACATAAACGCGAGTGCCGCCTCCGTATGCCCGTTATGCGGTGGCGAAAAGCTTCCGCCGAACAGGGCAAGCCTTTTTACCTTATCTGCCATTTATTTTGCGGACTTACCCGCATTCTTAAGATCGATCTTCTTGTTCTTTTTGGAGGGACGGTACAAAACGAATTTGCTTCCCACAGCCTGAACAGCCGCGGCATCGCAAGCCTCCGCAAGCGCATCGCCCGCCTCTCTTGCAGTAAATCCGCTGTTCTCAAGAACTCTTGACTTTATAAGCTCGCGCGCCTCAAGCGCGTTGCCGATCTGGTAAACCGTTTCCTCGGTAATTCCGCCCTTGCCAATCTGGAATATGGTATCCAAATCCACGGCAAGAGAGCGAAGGTATGCTCTTTCCTTTGAAGTAAGTTCTAATGCAGGCATTATTTGCCCTCCTTACGAAGTATCTCAAAAAGCTTCGCCGCAAACTCACGTACGGCTCTGCCTCTATGGCTCACGGTGTGCTTTTCCTCAGCCGTTGCCTCGGCAAAGGTCTTGCCGAGATCTGCGGAAAGGAACAGCGGATCGTATCCAAAGCCGCCGTTACCGCGGTATTCGGTAATCACGGTGCCGTCACAGCGGCCACCGCACACAAAGCCCTCTCTGCCATCGGGGAACTCACACGCAACGGCACAGTAGTAATATGCCGTTCTGTCATCCTTGTCGGCAAGCTCGGATAGCAGCTTTTCATTGTTATCGTCGTCGCTTCCGCCGGAATAACGTGCGCTGTATATTCCGGGCGCACCGCCGAGCGCGTTTGCGCAAATTCCGCTGTCATCGGCAACGGAAATGTATCCGAGCGCCGCAGCCGCTCTTGCCTTAATTGCGGCATTCTCCTCAAAGCTTGCGCCGTTTTCCTCAATCTCACCCGTAAAGCCCACGTCAGCAAGTGTGATAAGCTTTATTGCGGGGACGGAAGCATTTTCCGCCTTGGAGGAAAACTCCGCCAGAATGCCCTCTATTTCCTTAACCTTGTTTTTATTTTTGGTTGCTATCAGCAGGGTGATCTCTTTCATTTTTCCCTCACTCAAACATCGCGGCAACGAATTCCTTTGCGTCAAAGGGACGCATATCCTCCGCCTTTTCTCCTACACCGATGAACTTAACGGGAATGCCGAGCTCACGGCTGATGGAGAATATCATTCCGCCCTTTGCGGTGCCGTCAAGCTTTGTAAGCACAAGTCCCGTAACGCCTGCGGCGTTTGCAAATTCCTTTGCCTGAGAAAGTGCGTTCTGACCGGTGGTAGCATCAAGCACGAGAAGCGTCTCGCGGCTGCTGTCGGCAAGCTCGCGGTTAAGCACGCGGTCGATCTTTGCAAGCTCGTCCATAAGGTTCTTTTTGTTCTGCAGTCTGCCTGCGGTATCAACGATAAGGATGTCCGCCTTACGGCTCTTTGCAGCCTGAGAGGCATCGAACACAACCGCAGCGGGGTCGGAGCCGTCCGACTGCGCTATCATCTCCGCACCTGCGCGCTTGCACCAAACGCTTAACTGCTCTATTGCCGCCGCACGGAAGGTATCCGCCGCCGCAACGACGACCTTTTTTCCCTCTCCTACAAAATGGGAGGATATCTTGCCGATCGTGGTGGTCTTACCAACACCGTTTACACCGATAACGAGCACAACGGCGGGAGCCTTTGAGAGATCAAGCGGCTCGCCCTCTCCCACAAGGGAGCAAAGGATCTCCTTGAGCGCAACACGTACGTCCTCGGGCTCCTTCAGTCTGCCGTCCTTAACCTTTTCGCGAAGCTCGTCAAGAATGTATTCGGTAGTACCGACACCTACGTCGCAGGTGATAAGCAGCTCCTCAAGCTCGTCAAACAGATCCTCGTCTATTTTGACAAAGCTGCGGATAACGTTATCCACCTGTCCCATAAATGCGCTTTTGGTCTTTGCAAGACCGGCCTTAAGCTTATCAAGAAATGCCATCAGAAAAATCTCCGTTCTTATTGTCAAAGTCACCAACGTTGAGGGAGATGACCTTGGATACGCCCTGCTCGGGCATCGTTACGCCGTACATACGGTCTGCCGCCTCCATTGTTCCGCGGCGGTGAGTGATGAGGATGAACTGTGTCTCCTCCGAGAAGTTTTTAATATACTCGGCAAAGCGGGCTACGTTTACCTCGTCAAGCGCGCTCTCGATCTCGTCGAAGATGCAGAAGGGCGAGGGGTTTACCTTAAGCACCGCAAACAGAAGCGCGATGGCAACGAAGCTCTGCTCACCGCCCGAAAGGAGGGAGAGGCTCTTTACTATCTTGCCGGGAGGTGCCGCCTTGATATCTATTCCGCTTTCAAGTATGTTTTCGGGGTCTGTGAGCAGAAGCTCTGCGTGTCCGCCGCCGAACAGCTCGGTAAACACCTCGCCGAAGAAGCCGTTTACACGCTCGAAGGTGTCAATGAAGCGGCGCTTCATCTCGCCCTCTACGGAAGCAATGAAGTCGGTAAGCTTCGTTCTTGCCTCCACAAGGTCCTTATACTGCGCGGAAAGCTCGTCGTAACGCGCCTTTACCTGCGCAAACTCCTCTATTGCGGAAACGTTGACGTTTCCGAGCGCCTTCATCTGCCCCTTCAGCTTCTTCTGAAGCGCAACCATCTCCGGCTTCGTCTCCTCGGTAAGCTTGGGGTATCCCAGCGCAACCGCCTGCGAGTATGTAAGCTGATACTCCTCCGCAAGCTGCTCGGTCAGGCGCTCGCGAAGCTCGGTCAGCCTGCGCGCCTTCTCCTCGTTTTTCGTATGTGTACGGAAGATAAGCTCCTTTTCCGCATTCTTGTCCTTTATGCGGCGGTAAAGCTCGTTTTGCTTCTTTTCAAACTCCGTACCGTCCGCCTCAAGCGCACTTCTGCTTTCCGCAAGCGCGGCACGCATCTGCATTACGCTGTCGGCATTTTGGCGGTTAAGCGTTCTGCCATCCTCAAGCGTCTTCAGAGTGGCAAGGTATTCCGCCCTTCTGCTTTCGCCTATCTCAAGCTCACGCTCTATCTCATCCGCACGCTTATCGAGATTAAGCTTGGAGAGCGTGATGTTTTCCGCATCTCTTCTCTTCTCCGCAAGCGCGATAAGCGCGGCGCTTTCCTTCTCTCTGAGAGCTTCCTTTTCGTCCTGCTCGGCATTAAGTTGAACGTACTTTTCCTCGCGAAGCTTCAGCACGCTGTCGATGGTCTGCTGCTGCTTTGCGGCCTCTGCACGAAGCTTTTCCGCCTCTGCTGCGGCGCTCACGCGCATATCGGACATTCTTTCAATATCCGCACGAAGCTTTTGGAGTATACCCTCCGCAGACTCCGCCTTTGCCTTTGCCGCCTCCATGGAGCTTCTTTCCGCTCCGCCGAGGGCGAGAAGCATCTCTCTGTCCTCACGCAGTCTTACTGCACTGCGCTCGGTCTCCTCTATCTTCTTTGCAAGCTCTGCGGCCTCTGCCGTAAGCTTTTCGTAGCGCGCATTCTCTTCATCCGCGCCCTTTTTGAGCTTTTCTATCTGCGCAGGGCGAGAAAGCATTCCGTTGCCGCCTCCGCGTACGGAGCCTCCCGTAAAGCTTCCGCCGGGGTTTACGACCTGTCCGTCCAGCGTTACCGCCTTGATGCGGTACTTCTGGCTCTTTGCCGCCTCCGTTGCGCTCTCAAGATCCGTAAACACAAGCGTTCTTGCAAGGAAGCGGGCAAGTATGTCGCGATACATATCATCGCACTCTACAAGCTCGTCCGCGCGTCCGATACAGCCCTTGCACTTCTGCGCCTGCGTCTGCTCGTACGTTTCCTCCTGCGGGGTAACGGAGCTTACGGGGCAGAAGGTCGCACGTCCCGCGTTGTTGTTCTTGAGGTAGTAGATCGCATCTCTTGCCGTCTCCTCGGTATCTACGGCGATGTTCTGTATATTTGCCGCAAGCGCGGTCTCGATTGCTATATTATGCTCGGGCTTTGCGGTAATAAGCTTGGAAAGCGGT
This sequence comes from Clostridia bacterium, assembly GCA_017382555.1. Taxonomy (GTDB): domain Bacteria; phylum Bacillota; class Clostridia; order Oscillospirales; family CAG-272; genus RUG12395. The sequence goes on along the minus strand of JAFOAB010000159.1, from coordinate 2,065 downwards.
CCGTAGACCTTGCCCTTTGTCTTGAAGCGACCGTTTGCGTAGTCCTGCATAACGGTACGCACGGCGGAGCTGTAGCCCTCGAAATGCTCCTCCATCTTTTCAAGCGCCTCGGCACGCTCTATCTGCGCGTCGCGGCTTGCGGCGGCACCGTAGGCCTCGGTGCTTACCTTCTTTTCCTTTTCCGCAAGTGTTGCCTTCTGCTTTTCAAGCTCGGCTATGTCAAGCGCGCACTTCTGCGCTCGCTCCTCGAATTTTCTTACCTTTGCCTCGGATGCCTCAGCCTCGCCCTTGAAGCGTGCAGCCTCAGCCTCGCGTAGCTTTATCTCCTCTGCCGTGGTCTTTTCCGCATCCTTGTCGGTCTCAAGCCCGTTTTCAAGAACGCCGAGGCGCACAGCGCCCTCGTTTTGTACCTTCTCAAGCTCGGAGAGAGATTCAAGCAGCTCGCGTATCTCGTTGTTAAGTCCGGCGATGCGCTCGTCCGCAAGTTTCTGCTTTTCGGCAAGCTGAGCGTACTCCGCCTCAAGACGTATGATCTCCGCACGTGCGGTCTCAGACGCCTTATCGGCATCCTTCATCTCCGCCTCTGTCTTTGCAAGCGCACCCTCGCCGTCCGCCTTCGCCTTGTCGGCAAGTGCGATAAGCGCAAGCGTATGCTCGGTCTCGTTTTCGGAAAGCTTAAATTCGGATTCCAGACGGGCGATAAGACCGTCCTTTTCCCTTATTTCCTCAAGCAGTCTTTCGGATTCCAGCTTTGTTTTCTGCGCATCCTCAAAAAGCTTGTCGTACTGTCTTTCCAGACCCTTGACGGTATCCTCCGCCATCTCAAGCTCGTGCGCGGAGACGGCAAGCGCCTTTGCGGCTGCCTCCTCCTCGCTGTTCATATTGTCGGTATCGTAAAGCCATACGGAAATATCCGCACGCTTCTTTTCCTCGTAAAACTCAAGGTACTTACGCGCCTTCTCCGCATCCCTTTCAAGGGGGCCGACGCGCGCCTCAAGCTCCGATATAACGTCGGAAAGGCGAAGCATGTTCGCCTCGGTCTCCGCAAGCTTTCTCTCGCTGTCGTTTTTGCGGTAGCGGTACTTTGCGATTCCCGCCGCCTCCTCAAAGATGTTGCGTCTGTCCTCGCTCTTTTTGGAGAGGATCTCGGATATCTTGCCCTGACCGATGATGGAATATCCGTCTCTGCCTATACCGGTGTTCATAAACAGCTCGTGAATATCGCGCAAGCGGCACTGCTTGCGGTTAAGATAATACTCGCTGTCTCCGCTTCTGTAATATCTTCTGGTTACGGATATCTCCTCGTAGGGGGAATCGATGCGATGCATCGTATCACCGTTATCAAAGGTAACGGTTACCTCCGCAAAGCTCATAGGGCGGCGCGTATCCGCTCCGCCGAATATTACATCCTCCATCTTAGTGCCTCGGATGTTCTTGGAGGACATTTCTCCAAGCACCCAACGCATAGCATCGGAAATATTCGATTTTCCGCTTCCGTTAGGTCCGATTACCACCGTAGCACCGCGCTCGAAGCTCAGCACCGTACGGTTGGGAAAGGATTTGAAGCCGTGAAGTTCAAGTGATTTGAGATACAATTTAGAGCCTCCGAGGGTAAAGTCTTACGATGTTTTTCCGCTCATCTGTCAAATAATACTTTAACTTTAATATTATATCCTATTATGTCAGTTTTTTCAATAACCTTCAATGTATTAAATATGAATTTTTCTTGAATTTTCCTTGTATTTTCTTTCCTGTGACCGCACATTTTGGAGGTTTGGCCTACCCCCACCTCAATTACGGCATCTCCGCCGCTTATGCCAAGCTCCGCAAACGCCTCCAAAGCCCTGCGAAGGAACACGCGTGACATCGCGCGCTCACCCATATCGGGTGCGCTCGGGCCCGCAACCGCACGTCTGAGTCCCTCGCTTTCGCAAAGGCCCACGCGCAGTACCTTAACGCCGTGCTTATCGAAAATCTCAAGCACGTCGGCGGTGCGCTCCGCAGCCTCTTCAACGCCAAGCGGGGTATATTCACCGCGCTCGTACATACGGCAAAGCTCGGTATT
>JAFOAB010000158.1 GCA_017382555.1 Clostridia bacterium | reverse complement strand
TGGGGCGGAGACACCATCTGCTGTCCCGTATCCGCTCTTACCCGTCAGGGTATTGACGATCTTCTCGAAAACGTACTTCTTGTTGCAGAGGTTAAGGAGCTTAAGGCTAACCCCAACCGCCATGCAAAGGGCATCGTAATCGAGGCGAAGCTCGATAAGGGCCGCGGACCCGTTGCAACCGTGCTTGTGCAGAACGGTACTCTCCACTCCGGAGATATCGTTATCGCCGGCACCTCCGTTGGACGTGTTCGTGCAATGACAGATTATAAGGGCAAGCTTCTTAAGGAGGCAGGCCCCTCCGTTCCCGTTGAGATCATCGGTCTTTCCGAGGTTCCCGAGGCGGGCGATGAGTTTAACGCAGTTGAAGACGAGAAGATGGCACGTACCCTCGCAGAGCAGCGTCGCTCCACCGCTAAGGAGGAGCAGTTCAAGGAGAACAGCCGTGTATCTCTTGATGCTCTCTTCACCCGTATTTCCGAGGGTGTTAAGGACCTCAACGTTATCGTTAAGGCTGACGTTGGCGGATCTGCAGAGGCAGTTAAGGCTTCTCTTGTTAAGCTGTCTAACGACGAGGTTAAGGTCAACGTTATCCACAGCGCTGCCGGCGGTATCACCGAGGGCGACGTAAGCTTTGCGGCTGCATCCGGTGCAATCATCATCGGCTTTAACGTACGTCCCGATAAGACCGCTATGGACTCTGCCGAGCGTCAGGGCGTCGAAATTCGTACCTACCGCATCATCTACGAGTGTATCGAAGAGGTTGAGGCAGCTATGAAGGGTATGCTCGCTCCCGAGTTCAAGGAGGTCGTACTCGGCCATGCTGAGGTTAGAAGAACCATCAAGGTTCCCAACGTTGGAACCATCGCAGGCTCCTACGTACAGGACGGTAAGGTATCCAGAAACGCTATGATCCGCGTAGTACGCGACGGCGTAGTTATCTTCGAGGATAAGATATCCTCCCTCAAGCGCTTTAAGGACGATGCACGTGAGGTTAACCAGGGCTACGAGTGCGGTATCGGACTTGAGAAGTTCAACGATATCAAGGAAAACGACATCCTTGAGGCCTATATAATGGAAGAGGTTGCACGTTAACCTCTCCGAAAGGATTAAAATGAATAAGCAGGATAAGTGCGCGGCCTTCTTCCCTCTTACGAGGGACGAGGCCCGCGCATCCGGGCTTGAAACGCCCGATTTCGTTTACGTCTGCGGCGACGCGTACGTTGACCACCCGTCCTTCGGCTGTGCGGTCATATGCCGTTACCTCGAGGCACACGGCTTTACCTGCGCTATCATCTCTCAGCCGGACTGGAGGACTACCGATGCTTTTAAAGAGTTCGGCAGACCGAAGCTCGGCTTTCTTGTTTCCTCGGGAAACATAGATTCCATGGTGGCGCACTATTCCGTCTCCAAGCACCGCAGAAAATATGATTACTACTCACCCGCAGGCAAGGCAGGTCTCCGCCCCGACCGCGCCGTTATCGTTTATTGCAACAAAATACGAGAGGCATACGGCGACGTGCCGATAATTATCGGCGGTCTTGAGGCTTCGCTTCGCCGTTTTGCCCATTACGATTACTGGAGTGATAACGTACGCCGCAGTGTTCTTGTTGACAGCCGCGCAGATATCGTTTCCTACGGTATGGGAGAAAAGACGATTCTTGAGCTTGCAAGGCTTTTGGAGCGCGGTGTCCCCGTAAAGAAGATACGCGGCGTAAGAGGTACTGCATACCTCATAAAAAGCACCGATAAAACGCCCGAGGCCTCCATATTCATCGGCGAATACGATGATCTGAAGCAAAATAAAAAAGCGTACGCGGATGCATTTAAGATTCAATACGAAAATCAGGATGCCATAACCGGCAAACCCCTCTGCGAGGGATACGGCGACAAGGTGCTTGTATGCGAGCCGCCGCAGTTCCCGCTTGAGCAGAAGGAGCTTGATAAGGTATACGCACTTCCCTACGCGCGTGCTTGGCACCCAAGCTACGATGCTCTCGGCGGTGTTCCCGCGCTTGAGGAGGTTAAATTCTCCGTCACCCACAACCGAGGATGCTTCGGCGAATGTAATTTCTGCGCGCTTACCTTCCATCAAGGCAGAGCGGTAAGATGCCGCTCCAAGGAAAGCGTACTTGCTGAGGTTGAAAAGATAACGCACCTCCCCGACTTTAAGGGTTACATCCACGATATCGGCGGTCCTACCGCAAACTTCCGCGCTCCCGCATGTGAAAAGCAGGTTAAATACGGCGTGTGCAAGGACAGAAGATGCCTTGCGCCCACTCCGTGCAAGAACCTGAAGGTAGATCACAGCGAATATCTTGACATCCTCACCGCGGCCGAAAGAATACCCGGAGTAAAAAAGGTTTTCGTGCGCTCGGGTATCCGATTCGACTATTTGATGCTTGATAAAGATAAGCGCTTCTTTAAAAAGCTTGTGCGAGATCATGTCAGCGGCCAGTTGAAGGTAGCACCCGAGCATTGCAGCACGCGTGTGCTTAACGCTATGGGCAAACCTAATTTCGGCGTTTACAAGGCATTCCAAAAGGAGTTTATGCAATACTCCAAGGAAGCGGGGCTTGAGCAATATCTCGTCCCCTACCTTATGTCCAGCCATCCGGGCTCGAAGCTTGACGATGCGATCGAGCTTTCGCTCTTCTTGCGCGGATGCGGTATGAATCCCGAGCAGGTGCAGGACTTCTACCCCACCCCGGGCACCGTATCCACAGTTATGTACTACACGGGCATTGATCCGCTCTCAGGCAATGAAATTTTCGTTCCTACGAAGGCGGAGGACAAGAGACTGCAAAGAGCCCTTCTGCAGTCCGGAAAGCCGGAGAACGCAGAATTTCTGCGCGAGCAGCTCACACGTCGCGGCAGAGCCGACCTTATCGGATACGGTGACGGAAAGCTTGTTCCCCCCGCTAAAAAGTCCACAGCCTCCGCAAGCATCAAGCGCAAGCCCGCAAGCGTTTACCCCAAAAATCAAAACAAGTCACGAACTCAAAGAAAAAATGCTCCCGCAAAGCGCAGATCACGCTGAATGGGCAATGATCACTTTAAAAAATGCACGTTATACCAAGCGTTGGTATAACGTGCATTTTTTATCTGGTAGAATAAATACGGTCTATTCGTATAACTTCCGCGCTCTCACATTCAGGCAAATATTCTTGCCAAGTTTTTCCGCCGTCCGAGGTTACGTGATACGAGTAATATTTGCCAAACTCTTGCCTACAAGCGAGGGCAACGTCTTCAAACATATATACTATCATACCGGGACATATTGTGCGCTCTACGTTTTCGATTTTTTTACCGTCTTCACTGAGCGTTACCGTATAAAGATAATATTTCATTCCCATTGAAGTATAAAGGGTTGGAATTTCAACGTCAACGTTAAAAACAAATCTTACGGTATTTTCGTATCTGCTTATCAAGGTTATATCGTAATCCATTCCGAGAAGCGAAATACTTTCAACAGTTCCGTCGGGATGGTAGAGGTCGGTCTCCGTTTTGCCCGTGTGTTTTACAGTATATACAAGCTCATCGGATAAATACAGCTTACCTTCCCTCCAAAGCGAAGTATCGTAGCCGTAAGCAGACGGAACACCGCGTGAAACGAAATGAACTCCAAGATCCTTAATGGGGTCCTTGTGTCCGTGATACGGATCATTTTCCCAAATGTTTACGTATATTCCTCGCACAGGCATACTGATATTAGAACCCTTTAAAACGGGATATCCCCATCTATTCAACTCAATGGGATAAGCTACATCCTCCGCACTTGGAAAAACTTCGACATTTTGATATTTGGAAACGTCGCTCTCAAATCCTGTATATAACGACCATGTGTATCCGCCGTCAAGCGTTATGTAATATATGTATCCGAGAATATCATTGACACGACTTGAATAGTTGTCTCCGCGAAGGCTGAAGGCGACAACGCCTATATCTCCGTCGAAATAAGGCGTATATCCGTCTGCAATTTGAAGAAGCGGAAACTCGGATATTGGATAATTTATATAATTTTCGAGCTGCCACGTTGATTTATCGGGAAGCCAATAGGTTGCGTAATTAGGTTGACTTGCAACACCCAAAACACCTCTGCGAATCGGATTTTTCGGAAGCCCGTTATAAAAGTAGCCTACGTTCACATAATTGTCGGAATCGAGGAAGACGATATTTTCCCCGTAATCGAACTGCAATTTATTTTCATTAAGATATACAAATGTCTTGCCGCCATCGGTTGTCTTGGCTATGGTGTGATAAACTCTTCCCATGCTCCAATAACCGCTTTCAAAAACTATATACCCTTCGGTATCGGAAACAAAGCTTATTCCCCTACAGGCAGTGCCGGTATCACTTGTAAAATAAGTATCGATAACAGCCACGTTTACCGTTTCTCCGCAATCAGCGGTTGTAAGTATAACGGAAAACTTACATCTATCGGGCCATTCCCCCTTGGATACGTATATAGCCGCACATGCCCTATCCCGCTCCGAATACCAGTTTTCAAGCGCACAGTTCACATCATCTGCGGACATAAGCTCAAGAACGTCTTTTGGAAAAGGCGCGAACTTGTTATGCTCTGCAAAATAAAATCCGTATACTCCGTCGCGGGCTTCTACTCTGTTAAGTCCGCAGGTCCCGCCTGCGGCGTAAGAAGGCAGAATGGGGGAGCGAATCGTTGTAACAAGCTCTTCATATATAAAAACCTCGGGAGAACGGTATGTGTCCCTTATCGGGAAAAGTCCGTATTCACCTTTAACGGGCAACTTGATGTTAGCAGCCCCATTTATGTACACGTAACCGTCTGCGCCATTGTAAAGCAAGCTCGCAAGTAAAGCATCATGCTCTTCAAGCGTCATGCGCGCATCGATGTTTGGCTTCTCCTTGGGTGCAGGCTCTACGATCTCCGGAACGACCACTAAGTTTTTGAATTTGGTAAATATATCGTCCGGCTCTTCAAGCACCTGCGGTGGTTCAGTCACAGGCTCCGTTGCGGGTTCCGTTACGGGTTCTATTACAGGCTCGGT
>JAFOAB010000157.1 GCA_017382555.1 Clostridia bacterium | reverse complement strand
TTCTTGCTCTTGAGATAGTTCTCGCGGCCGAGCTCGTAGAGGTTGTTGCCTTCGCAGTCGATGATAACAACGAGGGACATATCCTCAACGTAGAGCTTGCGGAGAGCTTCAGCGCCGAGATCCTCGTACGCGATAAGCTCGCAGCTCTTGATCTGCTTTGCAAGCAGAGCGCCTGCGCCGCCGATAGCGCCGAAGTATACACCGCTGTGCTTCTTCATTGCTTCAACTACCTCGGGAAGACGTGCGCCCTTACCGATCATACCTCTTGCGCCAACGCTCATAAGGGTAGGAGCGTAAGCGTCCATACGGCCGCTGGTGGTGGGGCCTGCAGAGCCGATAACCTGACCGGGCTTTGCGGGAGTAGGACCTACGTAGTAGATGGTAGCATCCTGGGGATCGAAGGGAAGAGGCTCACCCTTTGCAAGGGTCTCGCACATTCTCTTGTGACCTGCGTCACGAGAGGTGTAGATGTAACCGGTAAGATAAACGGTATCGCCTGCCTTAAGAGTCTTTGCAACCTCTTCGGTCAGGGGTAAAGTAATATGCTTTTCCATTAGAGCACCTCCGTCTTATGGCGAGTTACGTGGCAGTTGATGTTGATAGCGCAAGGCATACCTGCGATATGGGTGGGAAGAGTTTCGATGTTAAGACCGATAGCGGTGGTCTTGCCGCCGAAGCCCTGAGGTCCGATGCCGAGCTCGTTAACCTTCTCAAGCATCTCCTTCTCAAGATCAGCGTAGTAGGGATCGGGGTTTCTTACGTCGAGGGGACGCATAATAGCCTTCTTTGCAAGAAGAGCGGCCTTATCGAAGGTACCGCCGATACCAACACCGATAACGATGGGGGGACAGGGGTTAGGACCTGCAGCCTCAACGGTCTCGATGATGAAGTCCTTGATGCCCTGAAGACCTGCGGAGGGCTTGAACATACGAACAGCGCTCATATTCTCGCTGCCGAAGCCCTTCGGGCCGAGGGTGATCTTGATGTTCTCACCGGGAACGATCTCGGTGTAGATCATTGCGGGGGTGTTATCGCCGGTGTTGCCGCGGCGAACGGGGTCCTTAACAACGGACTTGCGGAGATAGCCCTTATCGTAGCCGCGACGTACGCCCTCGTTGATAGCGTCGGTAAGATCGCCGCCCACGATGTGAACGTCCTGACCGATTTCAAGGAAAACGCATGCCATACCGGTGTCCTGACAGATCGGCACGTTCTCGCGGTCTGCAATGTTGTAGTTTTCGATGATGTTGTCAAGAATGCCGCACGCAATTTCGCCATCCTCGCAAGCACGGCAATTCTCGATTGCGCACTTTACGTCTCCGGGAAGGTGGTTGTTGGCATCAATACACAGCTTTTCAACAACATCTGTGATCTTGCTTACTTCAATTTCTCTCATTATTATCCTCCGAGTAGAGTATTTGAATAAAAATCATAACAGTTCAATTATAACTGTTTGTTAATAAAAAAACAATACGAAAACGGAAAAAAGTATTCGAATTTCGCACATTTTTCCCGAACTCGACAAAAAGTGCCCAAAAACCTTGGGGCAGTAAGCTTTGAGGCGACTAAAAACCATCAAATTTTACAAAAAAATCTTGGAATATTACACAATATTTTCGTCCCATTGTATTGCAATATCAACATATCGCGTGATATAATAAGCTATGTATGGTATAAAGCCGAAATAGTGCTTTGAATACAATAAAATAAGTGCATTGGAGGATTTGTTTTGAACAAGATCACAATCATCGGATCCGGCAGTGTCGGTGCAACCATTGCTTATACGCTTACAATTCAGGGACTTGCTTCCGATATCGTAATGGTGGATATCAATCAGGAAAAGTCTCTCGGCGAGGCGCTTGATATCAGACAGGGCGTACCCTTCTGCAACCCCTGCTCCGTTTATGCGGGCACGTATGCGGATGCGGCAGGCTCCGATATCGTAATTATCACCTGCGGTGTGGCAAGAAAGCCCGGCCAGTCCAGACTTGATCTTGCGCAGACAAACGTCAGCATCCTTAAGAGCGTTGCGGATCAGGTCGTTAAGTACGCACCCGATGCAACTTACATCATCGTAAGTAACCCCGTTGACGTGCTTACCTACGTATTCTGCAAGCATACAGGTATTCCGGAGGCAAGGGTTATCGGCTCCGGCACCATCCTTGATACCGCACGTCTGCGTGCGAGAATTGCGGAATACTATTCCGTAAACCAGAAGAACGTACACGCATACATCCTCGGCGAGCACGGTGATACCGCGTTCGTTCCGTGGTCTATTGCGAACATCTCCAACGTTCCGATAGAGGATTACAGAGATGCGGTTCTCAACTCCGTAACCTATCCCGAGTTTAACAGAGACGAGGTTGAAAACTACGTTCGTAAGTCCGGCGGACGCGTAATTCAGCGCAAGGGCGCAACCTATTACGCCGTTTCCGTCTCCGTGTGCCACGTTGTAAAGTGCCTGCTCAGCGGTATTGACACCACGCTTACCGTTTCCACCATGCTTCACGGCGAGTACGGTATTGACGACGTCTGCCTCAGCCTTCTCAACGTAGTCGGCAACAAGGGCGCACACAGCAAGGTTCTCCTCCCCCTCACCGATGAGGAGATCGCAAAGCTTCACAAGAGCGCGGACAGCCTCAAGGAAGTTATAAGAAGTATCGAATTCTAAATCCGCCAAACTGGAGGTATATAATAATAATGAAGGTAAGTTATTTCCCCGGATGTACCCTCAAAACCAAGGCAAAGGATCTTGACGAGTACGCTCGCCGTTCCTGCGAGGCACTGGGTATAACCCTGGAAGAGATCGAAGATTGGCAGTGCTGCGGCGGCGTTTTCACCACCGCAAGGGACGAGGTTGCAACCAAGCTTTCCTCCGTTCGCGCACTCAAGGAGGCGGCGGCAAAGGATCAGCCCCTTGTTACCGTTTGCTCCGCTTGCCATAACGTAATCAAGCAGACCAATCACGCAATGCAGACAGATGCCGAGTTTGCCGCAAAGGTAAACAACTATATGGCGGACGGTGCATACAACGGCGAAGCACAGGTTTACCATTACCTTGAGCTTCTGCGTGACGTTGTCGGCTTCGATACGCTGAAGGAAAAGGTCGTAAACGCACTGAAGGGCAAGAAGATCGCGGCTTATTACGGCTGTCTGCTTCTCCGTCCCAGCGGCGTTATGAGAATGGACGACCCCGAGAACCCCACCATTATGGAGGACTTCATCCGTGCTATCGGCGCAGAGCCCGTTGTGTACGCAATGCGTAACGAGTGCTGTGGCGGATACATAGCAATGGAAAGCCCCGCACTTGCGAAGAAGAACAGCAACGCTGTTGTTGAAAACGCAAAGGCACAGGGCGCGGAGATGATCATCACCGCTTGCCCCCTCTGCCGCTACAACCTTATCAAGAACGGCGCGGATATTCCCGTTGTTTATTTCACCGAGCTTCTTGCGGAGGCGCTTGGAGTAAAGGAGGGCGAAAATGCATAACAGCAATCTTAAGGAGGATATCATCCGCATCAGCGGCGTGAACCCCAAAAAGTGTATGCGCTGCGGTAAGTGCTCTGCAAGCTGCCCCGCGTATGACGAGATGGAGTATCATCCTCATCAGTTCGTAGCGATGATAGAGAACGGAGACATCGAGCCTCTGCTTAACTCCAAATCGCTTTACAAGTGCCTTTCCTGCTTTGCCTGCATCGAAAGATGCCCCAGAAGCGTTGAGCCCGCAAAGCTTGTTGAGGCAGTTCGCCTTGCCGCTGTAAGAAAGCAGGGCGCAAACCATATGACGGCAAACGACGTCCCCGCACTTCTTGATGCCGAGCTTCCTCAGCAGGCTATCGTAAGTGCGTTCAGAAAATACAGTAAGTAAGGAGGAAAGGACAGATGCAGAGAGTTGGCGTATTTGTATGTTGGTGCGGCAGTAACATTGCGGGCACCGTAGACGTAGTGGCAGTATCCGAGGCGCTGAAGAGCGAGCCCGGTGTAGTCTTTTCCACTAATTATCAGTATATGTGTTCTCAGGCAGGTCAGGATATGATCAAGAACGCTATCGCAGAGCATAAGCTCACCGGTATCGTTGTTTGCTCCTGCTCCCCCAGAATGCACGAGGCAACCTTCCGCAAGACCGCGGCAGCGGCAGGCCTCAACCCCTATATGGTCGAGATAGCGAATATCAGAGAGCAGTGCTCCTGGGTACATAAGGACATCCCCGTAGGTACCGAAAAGGCTATCATCCTCGGCAGAGCGGCAATAGCAAAGGTAAACCTCAACGCGCCCCTCACCCCCGGTGAGTCCCCCGTAACCAAGCGTGCGCTCGTTATCGGCGGCGGTATTGCGGGCATCCAGACCGCACTTGACATTGCGGATGCGGGCTTTGAGGTTGATATAGTTGAGAAGCAGCCCACCATCGGCGGTAAGATGGCACAGCTTGATAAGACCTTCCCGACCCTTGACTGTGCGGCTTGTATCCTCACCCCCAAGATGGTTGACGTTGCCCAGCACGAGAAGATCCGTATCTTCTCCTACAGCGAGGTAGCTGAGGTTAAGGGCTTTGTCGGTAACTTCGACGTTACCATCAAGAAGAACGCGCGTTACGTTAAGGAAGATATCTGTACCGGTTGCGGCGCGTGTGTTGAAAAGTGCCCCATGAAGAAGGTTCCGAACGAGTTTAACCTCGGTATGGATAACCGCAGAGCTATCTACATCCCCTTCGCACAGGCAGTTCCCAAGGTTGCTACAATCGACGCTGCATACTGCACAAAGTTCAAGACAGGTAAGTGCGGCGTATGCGCTAAGGTTTGTACCGCAAACGCTATCGATTATGACCAGAAGGACGAGATC
>JAFOAB010000156.1 GCA_017382555.1 Clostridia bacterium | reverse complement strand
TACTTATAAACGTAGAACGCTCTGTAAAGGTGAGGAATTCTTGCCCATTCGTAAGCGATCTCGTCGTCCGAAACTACGCTTCTGCCGTAATACTTCTTGTTGAGGGTGAGGTATGCCTCGTTCAGGCTGTCTTTGGTGAGGGGCTGACCCTTTTCCGCCATATCGTGCGCGATGTACTCGAACTCCGCAAACTGTGTCTGACGGAAGAGCGTGCCCTTGAGGGTGTCCATATAGTAGGAGAGGAGGTACTTCTTCAGCTTCACGTCCTCGGTGGTCTTAAGTAGGTGCTTGAGAAGAAGTATTTCGTTTACGGTGCTTGCAACCTCGGCAACGAAGATGCGGTAGCCCGCCTTTTCCTGAGGCTGATTTCTTTCGCTGAAATAGCTGTGCATCGCGTGGCCAAGCTCGTGCGCAATGGTGAAGATGTTGTTTGTGGTCTTCTGGTAGTTAAGAAGCACGTAGGGGTGCTTGATACCGAAAACGGAGGTGCTGTACGCACCGCTTCTCTTGCCCTCGGTCTCCTCTACGTCTATCCAGCCGTTATCGTGTGCCTCCTGCAGAAGCGCCTGATACTCCTCACCGAGAGGTGCAAGGCCCTCCTTAACAAGCTTGAATGCGTCCTCGTACTCAAGCTCCATCTCCGCGCCCTCAACGATGGAGGCGTACACGTCGTACATATGAAGCTTGGTGTAGCCCATTATCTTCTTGCGGTCGCGGAAGTATCTGTGCAGGAGGGGCAGACCCTTGTTAACTGCGGAAAGCAGGTTCTTGTATACCTTTACGTCAACGTCCTCGTTTGAGAGAGCCATATCGAGGCAGCTATCGTACTTTCTTGCGCGGGAGATGAACACGTCCTTATCCACGTTACCCGTGTAGGTAGCGGTGATGGTGTTGATAAGACCCATATACGCGCCGTAGTACGCCTTGAACGCCTTGCGGCGAACGTCGCGGTCGGGGCTGTGGAGCATAAGGCCGTAGGTGCCGTGGGTAAGCTTGACCTTCTCGCCGCCTACCTTAATTTCGGGGTAGGGGAAGTCGGCATTATCGAGCATACCGAAAACGCGCTGGAAGCCGCCGAAAACTCTGCTGCCCTGGGAGAGGAGCGCCTCGATCTCCTTGGAAAGCACGTGGGGCTTGCGCTTGATGAGGGAGCGAAGGGTGTAATCGTAATCCTTGAAGCGCTCGTCGCTTGCAAATGCCTCAAGAGTCTTTACGGGGAGCGCGGTCAGCTCGGGGGTGATGAACGCAACAGCGCCCGAGAACTTCATACCAAGCAGGTCAACGCGGCTCTGAAGTGCGTTGAACTCGCTCTTGCGGGTGTCCTCATCGCGCTTCATAAATGCGTAAACGGCAAGCTTGCTGTAATCAAGCTCTACTGCGTTTACCTTCTCGTAGCATTCAAGCAGCTTGTCCGCATCGGCAAGCTTGCCCTCGTATTCGGAAAAATCGAGCTTTGCCTCAACCTCGGCATAAAGAGCATCCCACTCTGCCTGAGTTGCAAATATATCCTCTGTGCGCCATTTCAGATTTTCGGGTACGTTATCGCGGTTTTTTGCCATTTTTATGTCCTCCTGAAGAGATTTTTAATCACATTACATTAATTGTACCATATTTTGCCGCGTTTTACAAGTAGGGGGAAAAGAAAACCGCCGTGCCGATTTTCTTTTGGGGGTTAACGGCAGGCGGTTTTTTCTTCATTTTTAACCTTACCCTCGTGCGGGATCGGCTTCCACTTTACACGCATACAAAGCGAAACGAGCGAAAGCGGCAATGCAACGAGGTCGAACCACGGGAACAGCAAGACGTACCAAACAAGCCTTGCGCCGCGTATCGGTATATTTTTCAGCTCTCTTACCACCGTCAGCGCGCCGATAAGGGCAAACGAGGCATACGCGGAGGCAACGGAGCTGAGTACTCCACCCGCATTAAATGCGGAAAGGGATGCAAAAAAGGCAACAAGCGCCATAACAAAGTTGAAAAGCGACTTTGGGAACAGATAAAAGAACATATCGTAGCAGGAAAGCGCTTTTCTTCCCTTTTTCGTGAAAACGCCCTTGATAAGCAAAGAAGAATATTTGAAGAAGCAGACAAGCCTGCCCTTTTGCCAGCGCAGCCTCTGTCTGACGGCGATCTTCATCGTTGTGGGCTGCTCATCGTAAAAGCGAGCCTCCTCGCAATACGCAATTTTCTTGCCGCGGCTGACAACGGACATGGTAAACTCCGTGTCCTCGGTAAGCGAGAAGTATTTCCAGCCCTCGGTAAGCAGATCGCTTTTTACGGCAAAGCCCGTGCCCGCGATGTGGGTGGAAAGCCCAAGAAGGGCACGCGGACGGTGGGAGAAGGCACTGCTGCGCATAAAATGCACACCGTAGGCGGCGGCAATAAAGTTCTCGCCGAAGTTGCTTGCCATTCTGTAACCGGTGACAACGTCCGCACCGCTCTCAAGCGCACGGTTCATCTGTGTAAGGAAGTCGCCCTCCACCAGATTATCCGCATCGAAGAATACGTACGCATCGTAGGACGCTATTCCGTGATCCCTCTCTATATTCTTAAACAAAAATTCAAGCGCATAGCCCTTGCGCGCGCGTGACGGGTCAAAGCGCTCGTAAACGTGCGCACCGCCCTCTCGCGCAATGCTTGCCGTGTTATCCGTGCAGTTATCCGCAACGCAGAAGATATCGAAAAGCTCTGCTGGGTAATCCTGCTCGCGCAGAGTTTTTAGCAGGTTTCCGATAACGCGCTCCTCGTTTCTTGCGGCTGTAATTATCGCAAAGCGGCGTCTTTTATCCGTTTCCGGATACGCCCTCGTGCGCGCAAGGAAGCCTATTACGTAATAAACGGCAAAGTATGCCATAAGCACGCTTACCGTTGCCGTTATAAAGGCACATATCTCTTTAACCAACATAATTCCCTCCGTTTCGACAACCATTATATACCCAAAGGAGGGGGAAAGCAATAGCATAACTTTAAATCTTTATTGCCTTTTATTCGGTTGACACTTTTTGTATACTGTGCTAAAATATACAAAATGACATTTTACGGAGTTGTTATGAAAACAAAGCTGCTCGGCGAAAGAGGCACGGTATTTTCCTCGCTTATTACCGCCGTTTTGTACCACATCTTTAAATACGTAACGTTTTATTGCCTTTATCTTATCTGCGTGCTGCTGATAATCCCCTCAGTCTCCCTTTATTCCGTAGATTTGGGAAACAAGCTGTACGTGGGATACGAAACGGTAAATCCCACCGTATGGCTTTGGGTGTCGATAGCTTGCTTTATCGCATCCTCCTTTGCCTGCGCGGGGCTTAACTACCGTTTCCGCAAGAAGATGCGCAAGCACTTCTTTTCCGAGACCTTCGGTATGATAAATTATAAGGACGGGCTTGATTGGTACTTTAAAAATTACGGCAAGCTTGAGCTGATACTCATTCCCGTCATCTCTATTATCGTGTGCGCCGTTCTTGCCATCAAGATGCCCGTGCTGATCCTCTTTGCCGTTATTGCCGATGCCATCGGCGCATACGTATCCCTGAGGCGCGGGCTTACCTACTGGCGCATACACAGCATTACGTGCGATTAAGGGGGTGGAGACGTGTTACTTGTAATTAATATCGTATTTTGGCTGATCGTTTTTATTTCCCTCTTCCGCATTTTGCGCACGTTCCTTGCGCGTCCGCGCACGGTACGTAACATCCGCAAGGTGTGCGAGAAGATGGGATATAAATGCGAGATCACGCGCTCGCCCTTTGCATCGTTCTTTACTACCTCCGAAAACCCCGACATCTTCATTAAAACGCCCGAAAAGGACTACTACGTGCGCATAATCTCCGCTTGGGGACGCAGGCACTTCTACTTTGCGGGCCCCTACTACTGCACGCATCTGAAGAAGGCGCCCGTTTTGATGGTCGGCTCCAAGCGTGCAATGCGCGCGGGCACCGCAAATCAGGATTACGTGAACTTTGACGAAAAGTTCCGTATGTATCCCGAGCCGAAGCTGCCCAAGAACGCACGCGAGAACGTCGGCTACATAATGCTATTTAACCCCGCACCTGCGGAAATACACGTTGCCGAGGGCAGAAGAAGCGAGGTTGTTGACAGCGGCGGCAAAATCGGTCAGTTCTCAATTTACGACAGAAAACAGTTTTGCAATATGCTTGAATACGGAGAGGTGAAGCGCACCTTCCGATTCGGAGAATAAGGAGAAAGATATGAAAAAACGTATTACAGCCCTTTTGATACTCACAACGATGCTTTTCGCATCCTGCTCAGGTGGCGTGACCGAAGCACCCGAAACGGAGCCGATAACCGAGGCGGTGACCGATGCCCCCGTAAACGAGATAGTTATCTCCGATGCAAATAAATGCTACTACCGCACCATAATCCAGACGGGCAGTGCCACCACGATAAGCGAGGCG
>JAFOAB010000155.1 GCA_017382555.1 Clostridia bacterium | reverse complement strand
GGTGCGGTTATGGCTGTTCCTTCCCACGATCAGAGAGATTTTGAATACGCTATCGCGCATAATATCGATATGATCCAGGTAATCGACGGCGACGAGAAGCTCGGTCACGTTGATGTTTCCGAGGCGGCGTTTGAAAAGCAGGGTTACCTCGGCAAGGGCTACAGACTTATAAATTCCGAGGAGTTCACCGGTCTTACCGTTGAGGAGGCAAAGGAAGCAATCACCGCCAAGCTTGAGGCGCAGGGTGTTGCAAAGAGAACCGTAAACTACCACTTCAGAGAGTGGATATTCGCACGTCAGAGATACTGGGGCGAGCCCGTTCCCGTGGTACACGGTGAGGACGGCACAGTACACGTGCTTCCCGATGAGGAGCTTCCTCTCGTTCTTCCCGAGCTTGAAAACTACAAGGGCGTAGGCGGCAAGGCTCCCCTTGAAAATGCGGAGGAATGGAAGCAGTACGATAACAACGGCATCAAGGGTAAGCGAGAGACCTCCACGATGCCCGGTTCCGCAGGCTCCTCCTGGTACTTCCTCAGATATATCGATCCCAAGAATGAAAACGAGTTTGCAAATCAGGAGCTTCTCAAGCACTGGATGCCCGTTGACCTTTATATCGGAGGCCCCGAGCACGCGGTCGGTCACCTTATGTACTCCAGAATCTGGAACAGATACCTTTACAATAAGGGTCTCGCTCCCACCAAGGAGCCTTTCAAGAAGCTCGTTCACCAGGGTATGATACTCGGTGCTAACGGCATCAAGATGGGTAAGAGATTCCCCGAGTTCGTCGTAAACCCCTCTGACGTAGTAAGAGACTACGGCGCGGATACCCTTCGTCTCTACGAGATGTTTATGGGACCGCTTGAGGTTTCCAAGCCTTGGAGCGACACGGGCGTTGACGGCGCTCGCCGCTTCCTCAACCGTGTTTGGGCGTTCTTCACCGAGCCTCAGAATATCGTAGACGGCCCCGTTCCCGCACTTGAGAAGGTATATCACAAGACCGTCAAGAAGGTAACCGAGGACTTTGAGAAGCTTGCGTTCAACACCGCTATCTCTCAGATGATGATCTTCGTAAACGCAGTTTATAAGGAAGGCAAGTGCCCCAAGGAGTATGCCGAGGGACTTATAAAGATGCTTTCCCCCATCTGTCCTCATATCGGTGAGGAGATCTGGGAGCAGCTCGGTCACACCGACACCATCGCATACGAGAGCTGGCCTACCTATGATGAGGCTAAGACCGCAGACGATGAGATCGAGATCGTAGTTCAGATCAACGGCAAGCTTAAGGCAAAGCTCCTTGTTTCCGTTGATATGGCAAAGGAAGAGGTTCTTGCCCTTGCTAAGGCAGACGAGAAGGTTGCAGACGCAATCGCGGGCAAGACCATCGTCAAGGAGATCGTTATCCCCGGCAAGATCGTTAATATAGTGGTAAAATAATATGATGGATATAAGCATTGCCTCCCTTATCGAGCTTGTAAGGGAGGCGGGAAAGATACTTCTCGGTGACGGCAGAACACACGTAAGCGAGAAGGGCTATGCGGATTTTGTTACCGAGGCGGATATGGCGGTGCAGGCGTTTCTTATCAAGGAGCTGCGCGAGCGCTATCCCGAGGCGGACGTTATGTCCGAGGAAAGTGACGTAATCCCCAACAAGAATGGCCCCGTGTTCATAATTGACCCCGTGGACGGAACAACGAACCTTATCCGCCGCTTGAATCAGAGCTGTGTGGCTCTCGGCCTTGTGTTCGAGGGCAAGCCCGTTATCGGAGTTGTGTATAACCCCTTCAATAACGAGATGTATTGGGCGGAGCGCGGATGCGGTGCGTTCTTGAACGGCAGAAGACTTTCCGTTTCCGCAAATGCGGATATAAGACAAAGTCTTGCCGTTATCGGCACAAGCCCCTACCGCCGCGATAATGCCGACGAGAATATGCGTATGATCAAGAAGATGTTTGACACCTGTCTTGATATTCGTCGCTTCGGCTCTGCCGCGCTTGATATTTGTGCGGTTGCGGACGGAAGATACGAGCTGTTTTGCGAGTCCGATCTGAAGCCCTGGGATTACTGCGCAGGCAGTATCATTCTTACCGAGGCGGGCGGAAAACTGACCGACTGGAAGGGTGACGCGCCCGATTACTTCCGCAATCTAAATATTGCCGCAACCAACGGCGCAGTACACGATGCGCTTACGGAGCTTGTTGCGGATATTGACATTAAATAAAAACTACCCGTTTGTATCAAAACGGTGCACACTGAAAGGACAGAGAATTACGGTTCTCTGTCCTTTTCCGTTCAAATAAAGTTTACAAAAATGCCTTGCATTGAAAAATGCTATGTAGTATAATGTAAATAACTATATCTGTATTTTGCGGTAAAAGCAAAAAAATTACAGAAAGGACGCTTTAGCGGTTAAAAAGTTATGTTGTTAAAGAACGAAAACACGAAAACACAAACCTTCCGCATCGGCGGTGATGATGAATCGAGCATGCGCGGTATCCTTCTTACCGTCTATCAGGCGCTGAAGGAAAAGGGCTACAATCCCATCAACCAGCTTGTGGGCTATATCCTTTCCGAGGATCCTACGTATATCACCAACCACAACAATGCAAGAAGCCTTATCCGTAAGATCGATAGGGACGAGCTTCTCAACGTGCTTGTGGCTTACTATCTTAACATTTAATCGGAGAATCAGAGATGCTTATATCTACTGCGTGCGGATGCCCCGCGGGGGCGGATGCCTCTGTGGGCAAGGGCGAGTTTGCCATTGCGCTCGGATGCTTTGACGGGGTGCATATTGGCCATGCCGAGCTTTTCCGCACTCTTGTAGAGGGGGCAAACGGCAAAAAACGTGCCGTATGGACCTTTGCACCGCCGGAGGCGGGTAAGCCTTGCCCCGTAAAGGGCAAGCCGCTTATTGTTCCGTTTGATAGGAAGTGCGAGCTTTTAAACGAATGCGGAATAGAGTATGCGTTTTTATACGGTTTTTCCGACGTATGCTCACTCTCCTGTGAGGAGTTCGTTGACCGTATACTTATCGGTGAATGCGGCTGTGGGCTTGCCGTTTGCGGCTATAACTTCACATTCGGACGAGGTGCCGCAGGAAATGCACAAACGCTCAAAAGGCTTCTTGCCGAGCGAGGCATCGAAGCTATTATAGTTGAAAACGTCCAAAGGGACGGAACGTCCGTAAGCTCAGCGGGGATACGCGC
>JAFOAB010000154.1 GCA_017382555.1 Clostridia bacterium | reverse complement strand
GCTGGAAATGGAGCTTTAATTGGTATTTGCTTGACGGCAGCCTTTACCATACCGGCAAAGATGCTTACTTTGCTTGGTCAACTGATTACGTTGCGGGTGTGCGCCCCATTGTGTGCTTAACGTTTGAGTAATGTAGGTTCAACTGCAAGCTCAAAAAATATTTAAAAAACCGTTGACAAATCAAAAAACTTGGCGTATACTGTATGTAGTTAGCAGATGCTAACCCGTTTAGCATCTGCTTGACTTAAACAAATGAGTTAGCAAAGGCTAACCGAAAAACAAATACCGAAAAGGAGAGAACTATGGAAAACCTTATGCACGTAGCGGTTACGCTTTTAACCTCCGGTGCTCTTATCGCTCTTTTCGGGGCGGTAGAGGCTTGGGGCAAGAGATATCTTGCGAAAAATAGATAACTTATAAAAAAAGCGGCGGTAGCAAGTCGCCCAACGGAATCACCGTAGGGCAGGGGCTTGCTCCAATACCGTTAAGTTAAGAAAATGCCAACCGCCGTCATCCTCGAACGGAGGCATTTCCCCTTAGATTCTTCGCTTTGCTCGAGAATGACAAGGGGAAATGCCGCAGTGAAGGATCTTGCGGTTGGCTTAACTTAACGGCGTTGGGGCTTGCTCCCGCCTTTTTTTAGTTCCAATTTTCGCCGAGGTAATAGGTGAATATTTCGCTCTTGCCGTCAACGTAGGTAAGCACCGTGCCTTCTCCGCTTACCTTAAACGTCTCACGTGCGAGCGCGGATAGGATGACCACGGAGCCCTCCTCCGCAATTATGCTGTAATGCGTGCCGTCCTCCGTTTTGGAATTCAGTATTGCCTTGTCGGTTACCGTTAGCGCGGCACCCTTTTTTACAAGTATCGTGTTTGCCGTTGTGTCAGATAACAGGATTATATCATCAAACACCACGTCCGTGGAGACGATAAAGGTCGTACCCTGCGTAAAAGAGAGCGCGCAATTATCCGCGTTTTTGTAGTCCACTCCGTCATAAACCGAGGTGAAGGTTACGGGCATCGGCAGGGCAAAGGTAAACTCCTTATTGGCGCCCAAGCCACCGATGCGCGATGATCCGCATATAACTGCGGTGCCGCCTATCAGCATCCTTTTGAAAAGCCCCTCGGTGTAATCCTTTATTGCCTTATCCGCGCTCTTGCCGCTGTTTTTGTTGTTTCCCGCACTTAAATTAACGTAATACGCCGTGGCAACGGAGCTGTATTCGATTTCCGTCTCCGTGCTCGGCTTATCCTGCAGCACTTTTGCCTTTGGTCCTATCTTGATCGTACCCTCTCCGCTGACAGAGGAGAACGTACCGCCGTTTATGATTGCTGTCGCACCCTTGGAAACGTATACGTTCATATACCATTCGCGGTTCGACATCGTAATTACGGATTCGTTTACCGTAAACGTTGCACCGGGTGAAACAACGATGTTGCATTGCTCGTATTCCTGAAACAGTATGACGTCATCAAGTGTTATACTGCTTCCTACCGTAAACGTCGAGCCGGGCCTGAATTTTATAACACCGCTTGCGGGGTTGGATGCGGGGGAGGTGTTCTTGTAGTCCTTGCCGCCGTAGCTTGCGGTAATGGTAACGGGGCCTGCCGCGCACCATGCAAAGCTGCTTCCGACGTACATTTTTTCGCACACAACGACAGTACCGCCCTGACTTACGATTCCCACAACACCGATTCCGTCCATTTGACCGAGGCTTGCCTTGGGAGCGGTGTCGCTTGTTCCGCTGTTGCTGTTACTGCCCTTGTTGTAGGAGATGTAGCCGACGGCGCCGTTTGCATCAGCGCCTCCCGCAACCGTCGCGCTTCCACCGAGGACTATGGTGCCATCACCCGTAATTGAGGCGAAGGTACCGCCGTTGATTATTGCCTTGCCGCCCTTTTCAACAATTATTTTGAAGTGCGTGTTATTGGAGTTCGTGGTGGTTATGACGGTGTCTGTCACCGTCAGGGTTGCTCCGCTTTTAACTACTATCGTCTCGTTAAAGCTTTCGGAATGCAAGATGATGTTATCAAAGGTAAGATCGCTTGCAACGGTAAGCGTACAGCCACTTTTGATCTTTACAACACCGCTTGCGGGGTTGGAGGCGGGCGAGGTGTTTATGTAGCTTTTGCCGTTATATACCGCCGTGATAGTTGTGGGGGCAGATGCTTTCCATGTGTAGCTGACACCAAAGTACATCTTTTCGCATACCACTACCGTTCCGCCGTTGCTTACTATACCGAACACACCATTGCCGTAGGCAGCGCCGATCGATTTTTTTGGAGTGGAATCGCTGAGACCGTCGTTTGAGTCGTTGCCCTTGTTGTAGGAAACGTAGCCTACGTTATCGTTTGCAAAAACGGGAATATAAACGGAGGAGAGCGCCATTAAAGCGACAAGTACAAGGCATAATGCTTTTTTCATCAGTTTTCTCCTCCTTCCTTGATCTTTTCAAGTATTGCGGCTACGTCGCAAATGCTGAGTGAGCCGTTTGCATCAACGTCATAATATCCGCTGTATACGTCGCCGTTTACCTTCTCCTGAACGAGAAGTGCATCCTCCACCGTAACCTTGCCGTCGCGGTTTACGTCATATCTGTATTTATTGGAGGGGAGCTTCTGCGGTGTGGTGGAGGGACCTCGCACAACAAGTATGTCGGGACCTCCGTCTGGATCGGGGACGAATTCTATCAGGTCGACGCAGGTCTGGCGCAGACCCATATTGCCGACCTCGTAGTGGCGGTGGTAAACAAGGTAAAGCTCCTCACCGTCGGGGGAGGGGATTATAAGTGCATCACCCGGGCCGTCTACCGCGTAGTTCCAATTAAGTATGGGATTGTATTCTATCTTCTCGTACGGGCCGAGCGGATTTTTGGAGATCGCAACCGCCTCACCGTAATGGCGTGAGTAGGAGCCCGTTGCGTAGATGATGTAGTAGTAGCCGTTGTGCTTCCAAACAAAGCCACCCTCAACAAGGCGCATTGCACCGTCATTATCCCATTCTCTGTCGGGGATGACTACTCTTGTTGCCGTCTCGGGCTTTGCGGTTACAACGCCATCCTTGATTATAACCTCCTCAAGCCAGATCGTTCCTCCCATATCGTAACGGGAGAAGGACATATAAGTCTTTCCGTCATATCCGACAAAGGGGTGACCGTCTATTTCCGTAACGTTGGGGTTTATGGGGACAAGGGGGCCATCGTGCTTAAACGGACCGTACGGTGAGTCGGAGGATGCATAGTACACACGTCTTGAGGTGTCTGCGCCTATCTGCTCGGCGGCGAAGAAGAGGTAGAACAGCCCGTCGCTTTCATTATAGAAGACGTTTGGCGACCATGCGGTGTTGCCGTTGACGTTGCTGTAGGTGACGGGATCCCACGTGAATACGTTGTTTCTCTTCGTGAAATGCACAAGATCGGGGGAGGTGTATACGGTAAAAATGCTACTGCCGTCATTGCCCGCGTAAACGTAAAGGTAGTACGTACCCTCATAGAACAGCATATCGGGGTCTGCACCGGGGTTTACGGGGTTAAGATAGGTTTCGAGCGGAAGCGTGGTTGTGCTCTCGCCTACGGAGAGTATTTGTGCCTTTCCGCCATCAAGCCAAATTCCGAATTTGCCGTCAAGACCGTCAAGGTGAAATTCAAACTTCGGAAGCGCGGCATCGCCCTCAAAATAGTTATCGTAATACACGGTGGCAATACCGCCGTGTACGTCTATCGTAATATCGCAAAAGCCCTCGCGGATTATATTAGCGCGCTTGTTAAGCACGGAGAAGATGCCGTTTTCTATCTTATACAGCGTCACCTCCTGCTCATTTTCGTCAAGCTCCACGGCGTAGCCGTTGTTTTTATCCTGCATACCGAAATATACGCGGGAGATGCCCTTGCTTGCTATGGAGATCTTCAGCTTGTAGCTGCCGTGAAGCGCATCGCTTGAAAGCATTGCGCCGCTTCCGCTGATCACTCCGTCCTTAACCGTAAGACCTGCGGAGCTGAATTCCGTACCGTTGACGGATACGTTACCGTCAAGCGCGGGAATAACGTCATCCACAAGAACGGTCACCTTGAAATTATCCAGCCTTCCGCCGTCAAGATAGCTTTGGCAGATTCCGAGCGTGTTTGTGAACGTGTTGTATATATCGGATTCGTGGTCACCCGGCTCGTAGCGGAATTCGTGGTAAAGCGTTTTTTGGTCAAGCGACAAAACGCGGAAGGTGACGGCGCCGTTGTATACCGTTGCGGAGAGATGCAGATCTCCCGCGGGCAGAGTTATCGTTCCGGGCGCAAAGCTGTCCGTCGCTCCCGCTGTGTTAAAATATGCAATATAGGAGGTTTTTCCGTTTGTGGAGGTGGTGCAAAAATATCCGGAGAAGAAGGAGGGAGCGGAGGTGAGCTTGCTGCTTGTTGCACCAATAAGCAGACCGCCCTCGCCGGTATGTCCGATAAGATCTGCCTCAACAACATAATCCATACCGTGATATTCGGCCGGAAGGGTGTAGGTAACGTAGGCATATCCTGCGCTTGAGCCGATTGCCTTCAGCGCACCGTTTTGTACTGTCATATTGCCTTTTACGGTAAGACCCGAAAGATCGGCGCTTGAAAAATCGTTTTCATATACCACAACGTCATTGTTAAGATCAATGGCGGGCGCTTCGATTTCCGTTGGGGGCTCGGTAACCGCGGGTGTTGGCTCGGTGGTTTCCGGCACGATCTCTGCGGTCGCGGGTACCGTGGTTTCGGGAGTGGGCGCCGTTGTCACCGGTGCCGGCTCGGTCGTTACGGCTGTTGTAGCCTCGGTGACGGGAGCTGTGGTGACAGGTGCCTCGGTAATAGGTGCCGTGGTTTCCGGAGGTGCCTCCGTAGTCACGGGGGACGTGGTGACCGGCTCGTTGACTGTGGTCATCGCCTCTGCGGTCTCGCTCGGCTCATCGGTAACCGGCGGTACGGGAGCGCTTCCGCATCCCGCCGCAGATAGGCAAATAAAAGCTAATATTATAGCCGTAAATCGTTTCATTGCTGCCTCCAAATTTGTATTAACTATATTATAGCTTGAAATGATAAGCTACGGCAATTCGCACAACATACAAAAAGAGCATCGTGTAATTGTGGGATATAGCAACATAAAAAGAACGGGAGCAAGTCGCCCAACGGAATCACCGTAGGGCGGGTCTTGCTCCAATACCATTAAGTTAAGAAAAAGGCCAACCGCCGTCATCCTCGAACGGAGGCATTTCCCCTTAGATTCTTCGCTTTGCTCGAGAATGACAAGGGGAAATGCCGCAGTGAAGGATCTTGCGGTTGGCTTAACTTAACGGCGTTGGGGCTTGCTCCCGCCGTTATTTTATTGCTTAGTTCCAGTTATTGCCGAGATAGTGGGTGAATATTTCGCTCTTGCCGTCAACATAGGTAAGCACCGTGCCCTCGCCCTCGATCTTGAAGGCCTTTTGAGCTTCTGCGGAAAGGATTGCAAAGCAGCCCTTTTCAACAATTACGGTGTAGTGCTTTCCGCTATCAAGCGTGGAGGTAAGCACAGCCTTGTCGGTTACGGTGAGCGTTGCACCGTTTGTTACCTTAATGGTGGTTTGTCCCGCGTTCTCGAGAAGAATTATATCGTCATAAATTACGTCGCTTGAAATTACAAACGTTGTGTTCTGGGAGAAGCGGTAGGTGCAGCTTTCTGCCGACTTATAATCAATTCCGTCATAATTGGAGGTGAAGGTAAGGGGCATAAGCATCTGTGTCATATTGTAGGGGGCACCGCCGATAACGGAGCCACCGCTTACAACCACGGTACCGCCGCCCATAATGCGCTTGAAGAGTCCGGAGGAGTATTCCTTAACCGCGGTTGCGGCAGTTTCGCCGTCGTTTGCGTTTTTACCGTTTGCGTAATCAAGGAAGCATACCGCCGTGGAGGTCTTGATCGGGATACCTGCGGCAGTTGCGGGCTTGTCGCTCAGTACGGTTACCTTATCGCCTATCGTGTAAACGCCGTCGCCGCTGATGGATTCGTAGGTACCGCCGTTGATCATCGCCTTTGCACCCTTGGAAACGTATATGTTCGCATATGAGGACTTTGCGGACGTGGTTATAACGGATTCGTTAATGACAAGCGTAGCACCGGGGGAGACAACGATGTTGGCGGATGCTCCGGTAAGATACATAATAACGTCGTCAAGAACCAAATCGCTACCTACGGTAAAGGTTATGCCGTCACCGAATCTGATAGCGCCGAACTCGGGATTGTTTGTGGG
>JAFOAB010000153.1 GCA_017382555.1 Clostridia bacterium | reverse complement strand
GGGGGAGCCGTTGGGGGTGATCCTTACGGTATCTCTCGACGTGCGTACGTATTCGCAGCCGTCGATTATCACGCGCTCGCCGATCTCGAATATCTCACCGTCCGAAAACGGCTTGTCGGCACAATCGGGGATGGGGCCGTTGAAATACATTCCAAGCGTGTTCGGGTCGGTGGGGACGTGCGTTGTAAGCTCGCTGTCCGTGGCGCAGAAGTATTTATACGAGAGGGTGGAGCCGTCGCCCCACGTAATATCAAACCAATACCAATTGCCGTCATCCATCTTTGCGGTGTTCCAGAAGTGGTTACCGCCCGCATCACCCGATATGTAGGAGTTTTCAATACCGCTGAGGTTTAATAGTATCTGGAACAGCTTGCCGTAGCCCTCGCACACGAATTTTCCGTGCGTGAAGGTGCCGATGATGCTGTGCGCCCACAGCGCATCCTCCGGCTCGTCTTGGTCATTATAGGCGTATTCTGCGTGCTTTGCGATCTCCTCGTAATACGCAAGCGCGGTCTCATATGCGCTTGTCTCGCCCTCTGCCGCCTCCGCATATTCCTTGATGCCCGCATACAGCTGCTCGTTGAGTTCCGCTCTGTCCTCGCCCTTTGCGTATTCTGCCGTTGTGGTTATGGCAATGGAACGGTCGGTCCAGTAAAGCCAATAGGATATCCAATAAAAGATGGGATTATCCATACGGAACACCGTGTAAACGGTCTGCGCCTCCTCAAGCGTCAGCCCGTAGCTTGCAAAGTCAAATACCGCAACGCGGTAAACCTCACCGAGAAGCTCGCTATTTGTGTAATGGAGGGCATCCTCGTCTGCCGAGGTGTGGAACCTGCTCATCTTTTCCATCATTTCATCGTACAGCTTGCGCATCCCCTCACCGTGCTCAGCCGTCTCAAAAAACGCATAGCCGAGTCCCGAGGCGTACAGACGGATGTCCGAGTAATCGATATCCGTTGTGCCGCAAAGCTTGCATTTGCCGAGGTACGGCTCGTGTACCGCCTTGGCTACGGTAATGGGCGGCACGATAACGTATCCGCACACGGCGCAGGACGTCCCCTCGCAGGTGCCCTCCGTGGTGCAGGTTGGGGCAACGGGGGGTGTTACCGCGGGCGTGTGCGCCGTTTTTGCAACAGGAGTGCGCGCCTCAAGCACCTTGCCACACTCCGCGCAGTGCGAGCCCTCTGTCCAGCCCTGCTTAACGCAGGTGGGTGCTACCGCGCTGTCGATAACAACGGTATGCTCGTGTACTGCGGTGGTTGTCGGTGCTTGCGTTTCTTCGGTATTTATCGGTGCGTCTTGCCCTTCCCGTGCCGCGCAACCGCAAAGCAGGATGGCAAGCAGTATAAATAATGCTTTTTTCATAATAAAACCCGATTATAGCGTAATTATGGTGTAGGTAAAGCGATTTTGTCGGCAATTTCGGCAAGCTGCTTGGCGGCAGGCGGGTATATGCCGTTTGCAGAGAGCTTCGTTGCCGATTCCCCAAACAAGGTCGCAAAGAAGGTGCATACGATCAGGTATGCGCCAAGTGGACTCGTGTGTCCTCGGTCCTTGCCCCATAAATCGTAATCAAGCGTTTTTGCCGATTGCGCAAAGGCGCGGTTGACGTAAACACAGCTTACACCTCCGTTTTGCCTTGCGATCTCCCCAAATATCTCGTCAAACTTCACGCATTGCTCAAGCGTGGAATAGCCGTAGTAGTCCTTGAACGTGGGCGGGCGCACGTAGATCCAAGGCTCGGCGCCGCTTGCCCTGATGGCGTCGATAAGACGCTTGCTTGCGTCAAAGCAAGCCGCCCTCTTTTCATCGCTCGACATACAGCTTCCGTTTTCTTGGATAAAAACAACGTCATATCCCTTGGCAATCTCGGCAAAAACTCTTTGCCCAAGCTCGGTTTCGGGGTTTGCATGCATGGCAAGCTCGCATCCGCCGGGGGTTATTTGGGCAACCGTAAATTCATATCCAAGCTCTCCCGCAAGCCTTTGCAGAGTTTGCGGAATTTCGTGTACATAGGTCGCACTGTTGCCGATAAAAAGGAATTTCATTCCGTTAAAGAAATTCATCTGACCACCGCCCTTTCTTCTCATTATGCCACAATTTTGAAAAGAGTTCAAGTGCTTCGCGTCTAAATCAAGCCGTAAGGCGTGTATATCATCCGCAACAAGTTGCGGTAGCGCCTTTGTTCTTGCAATTCCGTTTACTTATATCGTAATTTAATTGTAAATATTTTTCAAATGTGCGCTCAAACACATTGACTTTCATCATAATTACAAGTATAATATTATCGAGTAAATCTAAAATGAGGTGAGTGCATGGATTATATAACCGAACTTGCCGCCATTGCATCAGAACACGGCGGCATCATAGAATCTAAAATCGCCGCACAGCACGGTATATCAAAAGCCATGCTCTACAAGCTGTGCAAAGAAGATAAAATCTACAGAATCATAAAAGGGCAATATATTCTTCCCGATGATATGCAGGACGAGCTGCTGTCCATCAGCAAGCGTTCCGATAAAATAATTTTCTCTCACGAAACGGCTCTATTCCTTCACGGGATTTCAGACAGAACACCTTTCGAGCATACCGTTACCGCGCCCTCCGGTTGTATTCCTTCTGCCGCTATCAAAGAAGAGTGCAAGGTCTACTACATCAAACCGGAATTGTTCGACCTGGGCAGAACGATTCTGCAGACCCCCGCAGGAAACAACGTACAGGCGTATGATCTGGAGCGCACGATATGCGATGTTATTCGCAGTCGTAATAAATTGGGAACGGAAACATTTTTAGCGGCACTCAAAATGTACGCCGCAAGCCCGAAGAAAAATCTGAACAAGCTGAACACATACGCAAAGCAGATACGTGTTGAAAAAGTGTTGCGTCAATATTTGGAGGTGCTCCTATGAGCAAAGCAATGAGTTTGAAAGCGAAAATCCGCAATATCGCCAAGCAGAAAAATATTCCTGCACAGGTCATTTTGCAGAACTATATGTTTGAGCGTTTGCTCGTCCGTCTTTCTGCCTCCGAATATAAAGAGAAGTTTGTGTTAAAAGGTGGTATGCTGGTGGCTGCGATTGTCGGACTCGACAACCGTGCAACCATGGATATGGACACAACTCTTAAAAATCTGCCTCTTACCCGGGAAGCAATTCGCAGTGCGTTGGAAGACGTCTGCGACATTGCATTTGATGACGGCGTTGTATTCGAGATTGGAACTATTTCACCTATCCGCGAAGATGATATTTACGGCGGATACCGTGTTATGCTGAACGCCAAGTTTGATACTCTGCTGACTCCGCTGAGCATTGACGTGTCCACAGGTGATGCCATTACGCCTCATGCGGTACAGTACAATTTCTCTGAAATTTTCGATGATGAGAAGTCCTACGAGCTGTGGGCATACAACATTGAGACCGTTATGGCTGAAAAGGTAGAAACTATCCTGCGCCGTGGCGTTTTCAATACCCGTCCAAGAGATTTTTACGATGCCTATATACTGACCACAACACAGAAATTCGATAAAGCAGTATTTACTGACGCACTGAAAGCTACTGCAAACCATCGTGGCACTACAGAACAGATCGCAGACATTTCGTCTATTCTTCACAACATCGAAGAAAGCCCGGAACTCAAAACAATGTGGGATAAATACCGCAAGCAATTTTCCTATGCAAAGGATATTACTTACGAACAAATTATGGATTCCATAAAGACTTTGCTCAAATATAACGCATTTAGATAACATTCGGAGGAGAATAGTATGAATAACGATCTTATTAAAAGATATATTGACAATCAACCTAGTGATGTATTGCGCCTTTGGCGCAAAGTGATGTGATGTGTCCGCTTTCTCACGCGCGAAGCGCACATCACTTGCAAAGCAAACATTACGCCCCAAGGGCACATCACGTTCCGCGCAAGCGGAACACATCGTTGAAAAAAGCCAAGTCGAAATTCGACTTGGCTTTTTTTGTGATACCCTTGCAAAATCGATCCGTGGTTTTCAGTCAGCGGACTTATCCCTTGGCGGTGATGAGTTGCACTTGACCGCTGTCTTCCGGGGGCTGCTCCATACTTGTAAACGAATCTATGTATTTGATTTCAAGAAAGCGTCAAAGCGTCTTCGATTTGCTTTTTCCACTCCTTGTTGTGAGAAACAAGTATTACAACAGGATTTTCGCCTGCATTGATAATAATCTGATTCCTGTATGTATTTACCGTTTTTATTGTATTAATTGGTATTACGATTTCTTTTGTTGAAATATTTATCTTATGACGATAGAATTCAAGACCATTCTCCGTGAAAAACAGCCAGCCGCCGTTTCCATTGATCGTTGCCGCTCCATCACAAAATATTTTTCTTTCCTTTGTAATTTCAGCACGCTTTTTATCAAACTTCTTTTCTTGATATTTAACAAAAAGGAATATCAACAATGCAAAAAGGAATCCACACAAAAATCCTGTGATTACTCCAAGCAACAAACTAAGATGCATAAGACCGAATAAAATTCCCATTGGAACCCCGAACATTACTCCAGTAAGCGCATATTCCTTTATTCCGTTTTTGTATGTCATATTTTCCTCCTTAAAAAATGGGTTTTTATTATTATATCACAAATATGCGAATTTTACAATATAAAATCGCTTTTCGACCAACGGGAGAAAAGCTACCTCAATTATTCATTATTCATCAGCG
>JAFOAB010000152.1 GCA_017382555.1 Clostridia bacterium | reverse complement strand
GAGCTTGTCGGCAGAGCGGCGGCAGGTAAGGCGCCAATTGCGCGACTTGCCGATAAGGTAAGCGGAATTTTCGTACCCGTGGTTATGGGTATTTCCGTTATCACCTTTGGTGTGTGGCTTGCTTGCGGAGGTACGCTTCCGCAGGCGCTTAATGCCGCTATATCCGTGCTTGTGATCTCTTGCCCCTGTGCGCTCGGACTTGCTACGCCCGTTGCCGTTACAGTCGGCTGCGGTCATCTTGCGGAAAAGGGTGTTTTGCTTCGCTCTGCAAAGGAGCTTGAAACGCTTGCAAGGATAAACACCGTTATTTTCGATAAAACAGGTACGCTTACCGAGGGTAAGCCCGAAATTAAGGAATGTGTATGCATTGACGGTGTGGACGAGGGCGAGCTTCTTGAAGTCGCCGCCGCGCTTGAAGCGGGCAGTGCACATCCGCTTGCAAAGGCGGTTATCTCGTATGCCGCTGAAAAAATCGGCAATACGCAGCCGTGCGCCGATATGCAGGATATGTCCGGCAGAGGCATTTACGGAACCGTAAACGGCAAAAGATGCTACGTCGGCAGTAAGAGATATATGAAGGAGCTTGGTGTTGATCTTTCCTCTGCGGAGGTGGATATCAACCGCCTGACGGCTGACGGTCTTACGCTTGTTTTTGTCGTTAAGGAGGCTTTGCTTCTCGGTATACTCGGTGCGGGCGATACCGATCTTGCAGATAGTGCGGATGCCGTAAACGCACTCAAGGAAATGAGCGTTAATACGGTAATGCTCAGCGGAGATAACCGCGCAAGCGCGGTTGCCGCCGCAAGGCGATTCGGCATTCCGGAGGACTCGGTGCGTGGTGATCTGCTTCCTGCAGATAAGGAAAAAACGGTTTCCGAAATGCGCGGTATGGGCAGAGCTGTAATGATGGTCGGCGACGGCATAAACGATGCCCCCGCCCTTGCAAGCGCAGATATCGGTGCCGCGGTTTACGGCGGTACGGATATTGCCGCAAATGCCGCAGATATACTGCTGATGAAGCAGGGAATAGGCGCTGTACCCGTAATGCTCAAATATTCAAAGCGAGTGCTTCGCATTATCAAACAGAATCTTTTCTGGGCGTTCTTCTATAACACCCTCGGTATACCGATAGCCGCAGGTGTTCTTTACCCCGCATTCGGTGTTTTGCTTACACCGATGATAGCCTCTGCGGCTATGACCTGCTCCTCGCTGTTTGTGGTCACCAATGCGCTGAGACTTCGCAAGGACAGAAAATAATATGCTTAAAAAGATAATTCTCGGTATCATTGCGTCAGCTCTTGCATTTTTTATAATGATATTTGTTTATTATTTCGCGGTAGGCTCGCTTGAAATGTGGGCAACACCGGAGAAAATCACCCAGTTTCGGGAATTTTGTGGTGCAATGATCTTTGTATTGTCGATAATTGAATTCGGCGTTATAGTGGGATTGTTTAAAGCTTTTAGAAAATAAAAAGAAAGCGTTGTGTCAGCAGACACAACGCTTTCTTTAATGCATTAAATCTTTTTCGTGCGAATATTTGCAGTTTCCGTCATAACGAGCATAAGCAATGCAAAGAAAAGTAGGTATGCCGGATAAAGTCTTATGCTTGCGTGCTGTGCGATAATACCGAAAAGCGGCGGCATAAGTGTGGAGCCGAGGTATGCGCTTGCCATCTGAACACCGATGATAGCCTGCGAATTTTCCGCACCGAAATGCTCGGGTGTGGAGTGAATAACGGAGGGGTAGATCGGTGCACAGCCAAGTCCCGCAACAACAAGTCCGAATACCGAGAAGCCTATGCCAAACGGAAGAAGAATACACGCAAGACCGACGGAGGCAATGCCGCAGCCTACGCGTATCATCGTTTTGTCACCGAAACGGTCGGCGATAAAGCCGTTGAAGAACCTTCCTGCGGTTATTCCGAGATAGAAGAGGGAAGCAAAGCTTGCCGCCTTCTCCTCTGCGATACCGTAGCGGGAGACAAGAAAGCTGCTTGCCCAGAGCCCTGTTGTGGTTTCAAGAGCGCAATAACAGAAAAACGCGATAAGAACAGCCTTAACACCCGGCATTTTAAGGGCGTTTGCAACTCCGCCTCCGTGTGCTTGCTCGCTTTCGCTTGAGGTTTTCTTCCAAAGCGGAAGGCTGATAAAAAGAACTGCGGTCAATGCAAGCTGAATAATGCTTACGGTGCGATATCCGCTTTCCCAGCTGTTTTTGGCGGATATGCAGTAGCTCATTATGTACGGGCTGACGGAAGCACCGACGCCCCAAAAGCAATGCAGCCAGCTCATATGGCG
>JAFOAB010000151.1 GCA_017382555.1 Clostridia bacterium | reverse complement strand
TATTCCGGGGAATCGGAATATAATACCGATCTTATTTCCGCAATGCTGAGTGCTCCGATAAACAATGAGTCGGTGCACGCATTTCTCACCGACGTAAGCGGCCATCTTATCGTCTCGAATGATATTAACATACAGGCCAATCACATTCCCGCAGATATAATGCTACAGGCTGTCTCGGAAAAAGGCTTTTCCGGTGCAAGCGATCTCGGCGGCGGTTTGCCGAGCAACAGCATTGTTTCCGCAATGCCCATACTCTCCGATTCCGGAGAGGTGGGGGCGGTTGTGTTCGTTCACACGGACAGCCGCTCCGAGACCGCAATGCTCAGCTCGCTTTTGCGTACTATTGTACTTTCAACGATGTGGGTGCTTATTGCAATGCTGCTTGCCATCTATTTTGTAAGTGAGCGTACGATAGGTCCGCTTAAATCCATGAGCCGTGCGGCAAAGCAGTTTGCCTCCGGTAAGCTGGACGTGAGAGTGCACGTCTCAGGTAACGATGAAATTGCGGAGCTTGCCGTTGCCTTTAACAGCATGGCGGAATCCATTGCAAATATGGAAAAGATGCGCTCCGGCTTCCTTGGCAACGTATCGCACGATCTGCGTACGCCCATGACCACGATAAGCGGATTTGTGGACGGAATTCTTGACGGCACGATACCGAAGGACAAGCAGGAATACTACCTGCGCATCATAAGCTCCGAGGTTAAAAGACTCTCCCGCCTCGTTAAGGCGCTTCTCGACATATCCCGTATTCAGGCGGGTGAGCGTAAATTCAAGCCCGAATATTTTGATATTTGCGAGATGGCGCGCCAGATACTTATATCCTTTGAGCAGATGATAGACAATAAGCATCTTGAGGTTGAGTTTGATATCGATAAGGATACCATGGTTGCTTATGCGGACGTGGATGCCATCCATCAGGTGTTCTATAATATTTGCGATAACGCAGTAAAGTTCTCCCGCGAGGGCGGTCTTCTTCGTGTTTCCGTTAAATCGATTGAGAAAAAGATACACGTTTTCGTTTATAACGAGGGAAGCGGTATTCCGGAGGAGGACATTCCTTACGTGTTCGAGCGCTTCTATAAAACGGATAAGAGCCGCAGCCTTGACCGTACGGGCGTGGGTCTCGGACTCTTTATTGCCCGATCCGTTATTGAGGCACACGGTGAGAAAATCGAGGTGCGAAGCGTTCAGAACGAATATTGCGAGTTTGAATTTACCCTGCGCGAGGGCAAGGAGCAGAGAACCAGAACACTTGACCTAAAGCCGCTTCAGTGAGGTGTTTGTGTTAAAGGAATTTACAGTTGAGGGGATGCATTGCGCCGCCTGCTCATCCGCTGTCGAAAAATGCGTTATGCGCATTGAAGGGGTGGAGAGGGCAGAGGTAAGCCTGCTTGCAAAGCGTCTTACCTGCGAATGCACCGATGTTTCTGATAAGATCATAATCTCCGCAATAGAGGATATTGGCTTTACAGCCAAGGTGTACGTTGATGAAAGCGCGGAGGAAAAGCTACGCGAGGAGAAAAAGCAGAATAAGGCAAGAAGGCTTGTTGCGCTTCGCCTTGCCGTTTCTGCCGCCTTGCTTGCCGTATTGATGTACGTAAGCATGGGTCATATGCTGAAGCTTCCCATGCCCGCATTCTTGCACGGGGATGTAAATGCGTTTAACCGCGCGCTTTGTCAGTTGATTCCGACGGCACTTGCCGTTATTTTGAACGTACGGTTTTTCACCTCCGGCGCAAAGGCACTTTTCCACGGCGCACCGAATATGGATACGCTCGTTTCGCTCGGCTCCGGTGCATCGCTCGTTTGGAGCTTGTACCGAACGGTTGAGACGTTCATCTACACTCAAAAGGGAGATTTTACCGCCGCCGCAGGCTCCTCGATGGATCTGTGGTACGAATCCGCCGTTATGATACTTGTGCTTGTAACGTTCGGAAAATGGCTTGAGGAGGGTGCGGAAAAGCGTGCGGGTGCCGCACTTGAGGGAATTTCCAAGCTTGCGCCCGATTCCGCCGTAGTAATGCGCGACGGTAAGGAAAAAACGGTAAAAACCGCAGAGGTTGCCGTTGGTGATTTGCTTGTTATCCGTCCGGGTGAAAGGGTAGCCGCCGACGGAGTTGTGGAGGAGGGATACTCCTCGCTTGACGAATCCGCGCTTACCGGCGAGAGTATGCCCTGTGATAAAGCCCCCGGTGACAGCGTTCTTGCCGCCTCCGCAAATATTAGCGGAAGGAGCCGATCTTGCTGTTGCCTATGTGAAACCTTTCGGAACCATTTTTTTAAATCTCATTAAATTTATCGTTGTTCCGATTGTATTAAGTTCCATTATTTGCGGTGTGATTTCTATGAAAGACATTCGCAAAGTA
>JAFOAB010000150.1 GCA_017382555.1 Clostridia bacterium | reverse complement strand
TCCGTTCCGCCTTTATCCAAAAAACAGAAACAGTTACCGATATTAGTTTTATGCAGAATATTATACACGCATTACGCATATTTGTCAAGTTTTTATAGGAGTTTTGTGCATATTAATGCATTTTTATGAATCCTTACACACCAAGGGCATTTACGCGCTCGGCTATTATACACTTTGACCAATTTAACGTGTTTTTTCTGCCTGCATCGGCACCCGCAACTCGCAAAAACGGGCTGATTTTCGGTATTTTGTGAGTGAATTATATAATAAATGAATATTTTTGCATTTCCACTTGCAAAATTGTCTTGTTCATTCAGTTTTATGCGAATCGTTTTTTTATTTTTTTGTTGATATTGCAAAAATGTTGATGTATAATTAAATTGACCGATTATTTTATCGAGGTATCCGTATGAGAAAAACTAAAATCGTATGTACAATTGGACCCGCTTGCTCCAACAAGGAGACCATCACCTCCATGTGCCTTGCGGGCATGAACGTTGCGCGCCTCAACTTTTCCCACGGCACGCATGAATACCATCTTGAGAATATGAGAATCATCAAGGAGGTGCGCGAGGAGCTTGAGCTTCCCATCGCCATCCTGCTTGACACCAAGGGACCAGAGTACCGCATCCGCACCTTTGAAAACAGCAAGATACTCTTAAAGGACGGGGACACCTTTGCATTTACAATTGAGGAGATCGTCGGTAATCAGAGCCGCGTTTCCGTAAGCTACAAGGGAATGATCGAAGATCTTGAGGTCGGCGACAAAATTCTCCTTAACAACGGTCTGCTTGCCTTTACGGTAACCGAGCTTACAAGCACGGACGCTATCTGCCACGTTGACATCGGCGGTGAGCTTTCCGATAGAAAGAGTATGTCCTTCCCCGGCAAGGTGCTGAAGCAGGTTTACCTCAGCGAGCAGGATAAGGCGGATATCAAGCTCGGCATTGAGCAGGGCGTTGACTTTATCGCTTGCTCCTTCGTTTCCTGCAAGCAGGATCTGCTTGACGTTAAGGAATTTCTACAGCAAAACGGCGGCGATGATATCGAGCTTATAGCAAAGATAGAAAACCGCTCCGGAATCGAGAACATCGAGGACATCTGCGACGAATGCTCAGGCATTATGATAGGCAGAGGCGATATGGGCGTTGAGATACCCTTCGAGGAGCTTCCCGCCATCCAGAAGCAGCTTATCACCAAGTGCAGAATGCTCGGCAAGCGCATCATCACCGCAACCGAGATGCTTGAATCCATGATCAACAACATCCGTCCCACCCGTGCGGAGATCTCCGACGTTGCAAATGCGGTTTATGACGGCACAAGCGCAATTATGCTCTCCGGTGAGACGGCGGCAGGTAAGTACCCCGTGCTTACCGTACGCACAATGGCAAGAATCGCCCACGCAACCGAGCAGAATATCGACTACGCAAAGCGCTTTGATAACGAGGAATTCCGCATCAAAAACACCATAGACGCAATATCCCACGCAACCTGCGGCATGGCGATCGACATCGGTGCAAAGGCGATTGCTGTCTGCACCCTTTCCGGTATGACCGCACGAATGGTCAGCCGTTTCCGTCCCCCGATGGACATTATCGGCGTTACTACCAATGAAAAAACGTGGCGCCAGCTTGCACTCTCCTGCGGCATAACCCCCGTAATGTGCGAGAAGTTCAATTCCACCGAGGTGCTTTTCTACACCGCAAAGAACCTCGCAAAATCCACCCTTTCCCTTAAAAAAGACGATCTCATCGTCATCACCGGCGGCATCACCGGTCAGTCCGGCACCACGGACCTTTTGAAGGTTGAAAAGATATAAATGAATCGCCCGCCGATACCCTCGTTGCAAATTCGCAGAATTTGCAACATATCGCAATCGCCATACGGCGATTATATCGCACGCACAGCGTATATCGCGCTTGCCTTGCAAGCATATCGCCCTTTGTTTCCGCATCCTATTTCGCGGACAGTCCGGGGTATCGAACCCCTTTAGGGGTGAGCGCGACCATCGGGAGCACACCGCAAAGCGGTGCTGGAACGCCGTCCCCTACCAATTTGCATCGCTTCTCCACCGTAGGGGAGGGTTTCAACAAATCTAAAACCGTCTGCATTGTCATCCCCACGCGTAGCGAAGGATCT
>JAFOAB010000149.1 GCA_017382555.1 Clostridia bacterium | reverse complement strand
GCCGAGCGCAGTAAGCGTTCTGCAGGCATAAGTGATGCCGCCATCGGAGCTTCCGATAACGGCGAGGAACAGACAGTAGAATAAGGTAAGCGGTATTGCGGTGAGCAGTGCGTAGCC
Source organism: Clostridia bacterium (assembly GCA_017382555.1). Taxonomy (GTDB): domain Bacteria; phylum Bacillota; class Clostridia; order Oscillospirales; family CAG-272; genus RUG12395. Next base: position 5,795 of record JAFOAB010000149.1, on the reverse strand, counting down.
GAGATTTGCAATATGCCAATCGGGCGAGAACGCGCCGTTTAACAGCAGGGCCGCGTCGATAAGCAATATACCTGATAAAAAAATCCCGCGCTTTCTTATTATTTGCCTTACGTTGGGGCGCGTAAGTCTGTATACAAGCGTTGCAATGATAAGCGCAAGACAGAAAAGAAAATGCGGAAGCGAGGACATATCGAACATCGGTCGATAGTTAAACTCCCAACGCTGGTAATGCTCCGGCGGGACGTCCATACCTATCGAATAGTAAATGAGAAAAGCGGGAACGAGAAAAACCTTCAGATCGGAGGAAAAAAGTCCGCCGAAAACGCTGAGCGCGGTGAGCAGGTAAATGATCGGGAGGTAAATTTCCTTGCCGTTTGCGCCGGAAATTGCGCATAAAACGGCAAAAAGGAAGGGGTAGACGGCAGAATTCTGGAATCTCACGATTGCGGAAATTACGGGGCTTGCGTCTCTTATTCTGTCAAAGAGCGTTGCGTTGCCGTTCACTGTCGTTTACCTCCTTCCTTAATTACTTGGGAATAATCGATTACTTGATGTCGCTTTCGTCAAATCTGTCGCCGCATTCGGGGCAGAACTTGGGGGGATTTTTGGGGTCTGCGGGCTCCCAGCCGCACTTATCGCAACGGTAGAGGGGAGCGCCTGCGGGCTTCTTTGCTCCGCACTCGGGGCAGAACTTGCCCTTGCAGGTGTGTCCGCACGCGGGACATACCCAGCCGTCCGCCTCGGGCTTCTTTGCGCCGCAGGAAACGCAGAACTTTCCGCTATTGCCGCTCTCACCGCACGCACACGTCCAGCCGCTTGCGGCGGGTGCTTCGGGTGCTGCCTTCTTCTGCTCGCCTGCCATACGGTAGAGGTCCTCTGCGCGTACGCCGCCCGCATTCTGTGCCATACCGAAGCCCATAAAGCCCGTCATAGCGCCGGCTGAATTTTTGGCGGCAGACTGCATAGCCTCTGCCTGTGCGCCAGCAAGAGTAGCGGCCGCCATACCGGGATCGCGAAGAACAGCCTTCTTCTGCAGATCCTGTATCATTTTCTCGTCATCGGGGGAGATGGATACTGAATTGATGTTGAAGGAAACAACGCTGAGACCGCGAAGCTTTGCCCACTTGGCGGAAAGGATGCGGTTCAGCTCATCGGAAATTTCAAGGGTGTGTGCGGGAAGCGCGGAGTAGCGCAGTCCCGTATCCGCAAACTTACCGAACGCGGGCTGAAGTGCGGAAAGAAGCTCGCTTTTAAGCATACTGTCGATACGGCTTCTCTCGTAATCGTCGCTTACGTTACCGCATACGTTGGTGTAGAAGAGCACAGGGTCCGTTACCTTGTAGGAGAACTCACCGTTGCAACGGAGGGAGATGTCTATATCAAGACCGAGATTTCTGTCGATAAAGCGGAAGGGAATGGGGGTGGCGGTGCCGTATTTATTGCCGATTATCTCCTTGGTGTTTACGTAGTAAACGCGCTGATCCTTTGCGGTGTCACCGCCAAACGTAAAGCGCTTGCCGATGGTCTTGAAGGAATCAAGCACAGCGGTACCGAGCTTGCCTGTAAATATGGACGGCTCGGTGGAGCTGTCCCAAACGAATTCGCCGGGCTCTGCGCAAAGCTCAACAACCTTGCCCTGCTCCACGATCATCATACACTGGCCGTCGTTAATGGCAATAACTGCACCGTTTGAGATTATGTTATCCTCGCCCTTGGTGTTGGAGGAGCGACGGGTGGATATGCGCTTTTCGCCCTTGGTTACAAGCACACCCTCGCTGATTGAATCGCAGTAGAAATATTCCTTCCACTGATCTGCAAGCACGCCGCCTGCGGCGCCTACGATAGCTTTAATAAGTCCCATATTTTTTCTCCTTTGTAAAAAGAATGATTGTTATCAGAATTTTCTGCCGCCGCCACCGTGGCTTCTGCCGGAGGAGGAGCGGTGTGTGGACGAGCCGCCGGAGGAGGAATCGTTCCTCGGTATGCGGCGCGTTCTGGAGTAGAGGTATACGTCATACTGCCTTGAGAGGTTGAAGCTGCTTCTGTCTACCGCATACGCGGCGTCCTTGCTTGCGCGTACGGTATTCATGCCGCGCTTGAGGGATAGCGTTACTATCAGCGCAATTACCGCACCTATAATAAGGCACACGGGGATTGCGGATATAAGCCTATCCGCATTGCTTTGCGTGGGAATGTCGATGGGGGTACCGTTTTCGTAAGCGGTAATAAAGGAATCCGCCATTTCAAAAAAGCTTTCGAAGCCATCGGCGTATTCACCGAGCGCAAGGTACGGCGTTATCTCGTCAAGCAGCGTATCGATGCCGTAATCGGTAAATGCGCGTATTGCCTTGCCCGAGGTGGATACGTAGACGTCGCGCGTCGTCATATTGACAAGCAGCAGAACACCCGTATGGTCAGCGCCGACACCGTAGCCGTTATAATCAAAATAATCGTCCGCGTAACGAACAACGCTTTTACCGCCGAAGTCGCCCGTCATCGTGAGGATAACGATATCAAAGCCGCGTGCGCGAAGCTTATCCGCAGATGCGGCAAGCTGTGCTTCCTCAATATCGGTAAGCAGGTCCGCGTCGTCGATAACGGAGGCGGATGCGGCAAATGCCGAGACGGGAGCTACGGCAAGGGAGAGGATGAGGAGTGCGATCAAAATTAATCTTTTCATCACATTACACCTCCCATGACCATCAGCACATAGAGTATGTAAAGAACGGCGGAGATGCCTAGCGTAAACAGCGCAGTAAAGCCCCAAAAACGCTTACGGCTTACCGGTAGCTCACCGATGAACTTGCCCGTTTGACCGTTCATTGCAAAGGTGTATTTTTTATCCTTGTAGCGCGTTACGAGCAGCCATGCGGGAAGCAGAACGTATTTTGCATCCACGTCGTGCAGGTGCATATTGCCCGATGTGCGTACAACGCTTGTGTAGCCGTTTACGGTGGAGCGCAGTAGGCCGTCCGCGGAGGTTTTCACTCTGCCGCTTGCGCGGTGCAGACAATCGTCACTTGTAAGATCGTATTTGTTTGCCATATAGCCCGCAAGATAAGCGGCGGAAAATTCCTCCGCCTTGGAAAAGTCGAAAGGCTCCAGCGAGTCCATAAGCGCGTCGTTCATATCGGAGGCACCGTCAACTGCAAGATTTGCAAAGTCAAATGCGCCCTCGCGCTCAAGGCGGAAGTAATCGGTGCGTATGATATCGTATTTCGAGGTACGGGTGGTAAACACGCGCTGTGCGCTGTACTGCGCATTCGCATCCGCCTTTCCGGAGTAAAGCCAGAAGGGGATGTAGATTCCCTTGATGGAATCGAGCTTGTTTTCCGTCAAATAATTTTTCGGCAGGAGTAGCTTTTTCTTCGTGAATTTCACAAGTGCCGCCTTTGCCTCGTCCTTAGTTACCTTAAAGGGAAGGACGAATGCGGGCTTCAATTTACCCTCAAGGCGGTGCTTTGCCATTGCGGGATTACCGCAGTACGGGCAGGAGGAGGCTACCGTGTTTTCGTCAAACATCAATTCGCCGCCGCAGGAGGGGCAGGTGAATATGCCGATGCTTTCGGTCTCCTCGTCCGTCCACTCGCCGTGTACGTCGGTCGGTGTGTCAATTTCGGTGGGAATGTCCTTGCATTCCGTTTTGCCAAAGCCCTCGTTATACGCCTTAACACCCTCTATTTCAAAGGTGCTGTCGCAGTATTCGCAATGCATCCTTTCCGCTTTTCCGTCATAGGAAAGCGGTGCATCGCAGGCGGGGCATTTGTAGCTTAATACCTTTTCCATTTATTTCTCCCTTCGGATGGAGTCTATCGCGGCAAGCTCCGCTGCGCTTAAGCTCGCGGAATTAATTTTATGGTCGGCCTCGCCTATGCGGACGTACGCACCGTTTATCGGGTCTCCGTTTATATAAACGGGATAATCGTCCCCCTCCGCGCTCGGAACACGGATGACGATAATGCGCTTTCCGTCAACAAGCTCTATACTGATATCGTCCGCGCCGAGGATGTTTGCGCTGACTCGTTTTTTATCGTTAAGACCGACAAGAAATTCGGCAACCATTTCCTCGGGATATGCGATGTCTATGGGATGCAGGCTTTTGTCGCCGTATTCCTCCACCCCAAGCAGTATGGTGCCGCCGCGCGTGTTCGCAAAGGCAGAATACGTTTCCCATATGCTTTCGGGCAGACCGCCGAGCGCCCTTTTTGCCTCTATGCGATCCGTCTCGCGGTGTTTATCAAGCTTGGAGAGATCGATCATAACGGCCTCCTTAATTTTCGGAGCTTTTTCCTTCTGCCGTTTCCTTCATATAAGAGGAGGAACGGCGCATCATTACCGCCGTTGCGGCGGATATGAGAGTAAGTATGCAAAGGAATATTCCCCAATAGCCCTCTGCATTGCTGTCAAGGGGCTTATCCGTTCCCCTCGCCTCGCTGAGCAGGACGGAAAGACGGCTTGAGAACTTGGTTGCGCTTTCACCGCCAATGCGGTAAAGGTAAACCTTGCCCTCACCCGAAAGGGAGACGGTGATATATTCACCCTCGCCCTGCGGAATTATCTCGTTTGTGTAAAGGCGGTAGCTGCCGCGTGAAAGCGATGCGCTGTACTGCCTTTCCACCCCGTTTCCGCAAACGGAGACGGTAACGGTCTTTATTCCGTCGTAATCAAGTGCAATGTCGAAAAACAGCACGTCGGCAATGCTTAGCTCGTTTGTGCCGTTAATGGGAATTACCGCCGCGCAGTCATTTGTCTCCGATGCGGTAAACTCGCACAGCGCATACTCCGCACCGTAGCCGTATACGGGACAGCTTTCGCATCTCACAAGGTCGGGTGTAGCGCTCTTTTTTGTATAATCACGGAAAATTACGGAGCCGATAGGCTGTATCGTGGGAACAACGGTAAGCTCCCCGTCTCTGATATCGCGCAGAACAAGCTTTTCGGGAGCGTAGCCCTCTATTTCGTTTGCGCTTATGCCCGCATCCGCAAGATACGGTGCGGATTCCACAAGCGTTTTAACGGTGTCTATCTTCCCTGCAAGAGAGATGAGCGCGTCCCTATCCGTTACCTTTGCGGCGGCAGTCAGATCGAGTATAAATGCCTCGGCACCCTTAAAGAGGGCGCTGTAGTAAAGATATGCAAATGCGGTGCAGGAGGAGCCGCCCATCGGTGTCCACATAAACACGGGGCTTGCATTGACGGCGCCGAAGCTGTCCGCAAGCTCGCAAAGAAACTCAAAGCTGTCGGTGCCGCCGAAAACCGAGGGGCCGTCCGTAAAGCTTTTGGGCTTCTCGCCCGATTCCGCAAGCACGGAGAAATTAACGCCGCCCTCCGCAGTCGCTCTTGCGGCAAGCGTTTCGAGCAGTAAATACGCATCGTAATCGGGGAACAGGAACTTGCGTCCCACGCTTTGGTTTTCCCATTCACCGCCCAGACCCGCAAACACGCGTGCGCCGGGGTTCTTTTCCTTGGCTACGGCATATACGGTGCGCAGTGCAATCAGATAATTTTCCGCATACCTGTCAAGCGGATAATCCGCGCCCATAAAATTGTATTCGCCGCTTTTTTCTATATTCTTGCCAAGCACAAAGCCGTAGATTGCGTAGTCGCTTCCGCCGAGAAGGTCGGAAAGGAAGCTTATCGCGGCGCGTATATACTTGCGTCCCTCTGCGGTTTCGGCATTCAGGGAGTAATAAAATACGCCCGATTCGTTATAGGAATAGGTAAAGGGAACCTCCGTTCCGGGGTTGGAGCAAAGAAGCCTTAACAGCGTTTCGCTGCCCGTTGCGGCGCTTCTT
>JAFOAB010000148.1 GCA_017382555.1 Clostridia bacterium | reverse complement strand
GCTTGTAATCGGTACCGATCTTAGCGTTGACCTTGTCCATGTACTCCTCAACGATTGCGGGGAGTGCATCGTAGTAGGGGTTGCAAGCCTCTCTGTGCTGGAAGAAGATATCTCCGTTTTCAGCAGAGCCGCGGAGTACGGGGTGCTGAGGATTGATAGCTCTTGCACGGAAGTCAGCAACTGCCTTCTCGTCGATCATTTCCTTGAGGTCAGCGTAGTCCCAGGTCTCGATCTTCTGGATCTCGTGGGAGGTACGGAAGCCGTCAAAGAAGTGTACGAAGGGTACGCGACCCTTGATGGTAGCAAGGTGAGCTACTGCACCGAGGTCCATAACCTCCTGGGGGTTAGAAGCTGCGAGCATAGCAAAACCGGTCTGACGGCACGCGTAAATATCGCTGTGGTCACCGAAAATGTTAAGTGCGTGAGATGCTACGCAACGAGCGGATACGTGGATAACGCAAGGAAGGAGCTCACCTGCGATCTTGTACATGTTGGGGATCATCAGGAGAAGACCCTGAGATGCGGTGTAGGTGGTGGTGAGAGCACCTGCTGCGAGAGAGCCATGTACTGCACCTGCTGCACCTGCCTCGCTCTGCATCTCAAGAACCTTAACGTTATCGTCAAAAACGTTCTTAAGACCGGTGGCGGACCACTGATCGGTCACCTCTGCCATAGGGCTGGAAGGGGTGATGGGGTAAATTGCGGCAACCTCGGTAAAGGCGTAGCTGACGTGCGCCGCCGCGGTATTACCGTCCATGGACTGCTTAATTCTTGCCATTTTTTCCTCCGGAATATATATAAATTTGTTTTTTGCGCAAAGCTTTTGGGCGCGGATACCCGCACCTTTTAATATAATATCACTTTTATTCTTGATTGTAAAGGGTTTTTCGCGGATTTTTAGCTGACGAATGGCGATTTAGCGGGATTTTTATTCCCTCAATTAGCGATTTTTGCACACAAATCAAAAACGGGAAGCTCGGTGCGGTAAATATTGATGCCGACGGCAATCGCCTTTTCAAGCGCCGCCGCATCAAGCTCCGCGTTCTCCGCAAGTATAACACAGCCGACGTCCGCAAGGCTTGCGACCGCAATGACGTTCACGTTTGACATCACGGTCACCCATGCGCAGTCCGCAGGTGCGCGTCCCATAACCCAGCTGAGGAGATCGCCCGCATATCCGCAGGTGATGCTTCTCTCGCCGTCCGCCTCGTTTAACACCTCAAGTCCAAGCTCTGCGGCAAGCTGCGCCGCAGTACGGTTTTTTATCTGCATTTCATTCACCTTCCCTCTTGTCAGCGTCGGTCATTGCCTGCAGATCGACGTGCTGTATGTCCGCAAGACTGCTGAATATCTGCTGTATGCGCTCACGCATACGGAAGATACAATCGCTTTCCCTCGCCTCGCCCCTTACGATATCCTCCGCAAGTGCCTTGCAGGAGGGGGCGCCGCACGAGCCGCAATCAAGGCCCGGCAATGCCGCCGTAAGCTCCTTTATGCGCTTGCTCATCTCTATCGCCTGTGTACGGTCGGTATTAAGGCGGAGCGCGGGATTGCTTTCAACGCCCTTCACCCACTCGATTCCGTCCGTTTTTTTAAGGCTTTCCACACGGCTTTGGGAAAGGGGAAGGAATTTTCTTAATTTCTGTATCCTTGCCTTGGCGATGTACGGATTTTCCACCGCCATAACACCGCCGACACATCCGCCGCGGCAGGCATTCAGCTCGATAAATTCGAGCCCCGAGAAATTCTCGTTTTCTATTTCGTCAAGCACGTTTATTACGTTCTCAATACCGTCGGCGGCAAGGTACTTTTCGTTGAGTAGGCCTGCGGCCTCTCCGCCCGTGGTTGCCCAGCTTATGCCGATAACTCCGCTGCGCGAAATAAACTCCGGCTTCTTAACGTCACCGAGCTTTCCGAGGAGCTTCATATATATCTCGCTCATCGAAAGCACACGGTCGACCTCGCTCTTTTCATAGCCGATGGGATTTTTAACGTAGCTTACCTTAGCGGGACACGGGGAGATGAAGTATATTCCTATCTCCTCGGGCTTTAGCTCGGGATGCGCCTTCAAAACGTCCTCGCGCGCCATTCTTGCCGCAAGCTCAACGGGCGCAACGACGGGAAGGAGATAGTCCCTGAGATAGGGGAATCTTACCTCGATAAGCCTTACGACCGCGGGGCAGGCGGTGCTGATATATGGATGGTTGCACTTATGCTCCGCAAGGTACTGTCGGGTATATTCCGTTATCATTTCGGCGGCACTGCTGACCTCGGCAACGTAATCAAATCCGATAAGCTTCAGCGCCGTAAGTATATAATCGACGTCGTCGATATTATCAAACTGACCGTAGAGCGTGGGCGCGGGTAACGCGACCTTGAATTTAAAGCCCGCATCCTCGTCAAATCGGTCAAACATCGCTTTTTTTGCATTATGGGGGCAGATGCGTATGCATTCGCCGCAGTCTATACAGCGGTTTGCCGTAATAGCCGCCTTTCCCGCACGCACACGAATAGCCTCCGTGGGGCATCTTTTGATACAGTTGGTACAGCCAAGGCATTTATCCTTGTCAAGGGTAACAGAGTGAATGTGCTTCACACCTTATCCCTCCTTTCAAAATCAAAGTGCGTTTTTGGGGCTGTCCGAGAGCACGGTCATATACACCGTGGTTCCCTTTCCTATTTCTGTTTCTATACGCATATCGTCGCTGTATCGCTTCATATTGGGAAGGCCCATTCCCGCACCGAAGCCTAGCGCACGAATATTATCCTGTGCGGTGGAAAATCCGTCCTTCATCGCAAGCTCCACGTTTGCGATTCCGGGCCCCTCATCGCGCAGAATTATCTCTATTTTATCCTCGCTTATAATTACCTCTGCCTCTCCGCCCTCCGCGTGAATAACCATATTGATCTCGCCCTCGTACATAGCGATGGCGGCGCGGCGGATAACGTTTGCATCAAAGCCGAGCTGACGGAGCTCTCTCTTCATACTTACGGATGCTTCTCCCGCACCCGTAAAATTATCACCGTGTACGGTATACTTCAGCGTAAGAAGCTCACTCAATCGTCTCTCCTCCCCTCAGCCCCGCCGCATACAGCTTTCCGCAGGCGGTGTAAAGTCTTTCGCTTGTTGCAAGCACGGTAAGCTTACAGCTTTCCGCAAGCTGAAGAATGTCGGGGGTTGGCTTTTTTCCGCGTACAAATACAACGCACTGCATATCCATCATCATAGCGGTGCGTATTACCTGGGGGTTGAGAAGCCCCGTAAGCAGAACAGCCTGGTCCTTAACGAAGGCAAGCACGTCGCTCATCATATCGCTTCCGCAGGCGGATCTTACCTCCCCGTCCAATTTGTCTGCTCCGCAAAGGATCT
>JAFOAB010000147.1 GCA_017382555.1 Clostridia bacterium | reverse complement strand
ATCCACCCGTGAGGCGTACTGGCGTACGTCGAGGGTGGATTTTGTCCCGTAGTAAAAAAGAGAATTTTATAGAAAAACTCAAAAATTGAGTTTTTCTTACCTTAGATGAACATTTTAAGAACATTGAAACCATTGTGTTATCAATGTTTTTTTCTCTTTTTTACGGTCCGGACTTTTTTTACATTCCCATTTTATCGCAATTTTTGTCATCTCTTTTTGTTATTTGTCTTGCAATTTTAGGTGAAAATGGTGTATCATATTAATAATATGAATATTTTTGTGAGGCATTTATGAACGTCAGTGATAGATTTTTAAAATACGTGGCTTTCCCGACCATGTCGTGCGAGGAAAGCGAAACCGTACCCTCCACCGATAAGCAAAAGGTGCTCGGTGCGTATTTGGTTGAAGAGCTTCTTTCCTTGGGAATCAGCAATGCAAGAATGGACGAGCTTGGATACGTATATGCCAAGCTACCCGCAAATACCGATAAAAAGCTTCCGTCCATTGGTCTTATCGCGCATATGGATACGTCTCCCGCTGCGGCAGATGCTCCCATAAAGACAAAGACCGTGCTTTATGACGGCACCCCGATCATTCTTAACGACGAGAAGGGAATTGAGCTTAATTCGGTTGAATACCCATCACTTAATCGCTACGTTGGTCAGCATCTTATCGTAACCGATGGCACCACACTTCTCGGTGCTGACGATAAGGCAGGTATTGCGGAGATCGTGACGGCAGTAGAGAAGCTTATCGCAAGCGGTGCGGAGCACGGCGACGTTTGTATCGGCTTTACTCCCGATGAGGAGATTGGCAGAGGTGCCGATAAATTCGACGTTGCTTGCTTTGGTGCTGATTATGCATACACTATTGACGGTGGCGGACTTGGCGAGCTTGAGTACGAAAATTTCAATGCCGCCGGCGTTCGTGTTACCGTAAACGGTGTTTCCATCCATCCCGGCTCCGCAAAGCATAAAATGAGGAATGCCGTAACCATGGCGATGGAGTTTAACGCTATGCTTCCCGCAATGGATATCCCCGAGCTTACCGAGTGTTATGAGGGCTTCCATCATCTTTGCGATATTAACGGTGACGTTGAAAAGACGTGTATGAATTACATCGTGCGCGACCATAGCAAGGAAAAGTTTGAGGCACGCAAGGCATATTTTGTAAAGGCGGCAGAGGAATTTAACTATAAATACGGAAAAGATTTTGTTACTGTCGAAATCAAGGATTCCTACTACAATATGCGCGAGATTATCGAGCAGCATAAGTACACCGTGGAGAGAGCCGAGGCGGCGATGCGCAGATGCGGAGTTAACCCCGAAATAATCCCGATCAGAGGCGGAACCGACGGTGCCAGACTTTCCTTTGAGGGTCTGCCTTGCCCCAATATTTGTACGGGCGGCGAAAGCTTCCACTCCCGCTTCGAGTATATTCCCGTAGAATCTATGGAAAAGATCGTGGATATTATCGTAGAGATCCTTACAGATAAGGCGCTTGCATAAGTGCTATTAAATAAGTTACGGAGTGTATAACCGATAATGAAAAAGCTTTTCTTGTTTGCGGCACTTATCGCCCTGCTGGTTTCGTGCGGCGGCAACGTAACGCCCGCAGTTACCGATCCCGCTGCGGATACAACGTCTGCAGATCAAATTACAGAGGAGCCGATCGTGGATATGAAAACAGCGTACATTCACAAAATTTCCGAGTTAAATACCGAGTCTGAGCGTGATAGCAGAGGAAGCGAATATGCTTCAGCAGGACTTGCAAGCAATTTCAGAGAGTATTTTACCTTAGAGCCCTCCTTCCTCAAGACAGAGGTTGCCTTTTATCCGCGTGTTAAGCAGATAAGCGACGGCACGTTCATTCTGTTCTATCAGAACGGAAACCACGGACCCGATATTTATTATTGCCTCTCTGCGGATGGCTTCAATTACGAGACTCCTCAGGTGCTTTTCAAGGGCACGACCGATAAGCTTTACAGCACCTGTGATGCTTTGGTTCTTAAAAACGGAGATATTCTTGCGATAGCATCCTACAGACTTGCGTCCAATTATCTGAGATATCCGATGCAGAGCGGAATTGTCATAAAGCGCTCTACTGATAACGGCAAGACCTGGTCCAATGAGCAGGTAATCTTCCGCGGCTGTAACTGGGAGCCGTCTCTGCTTCAGCTTGAAAGCGGTGAGATACAGGCATACTGGACCAATACCACAGGTCTTTCCACCGGTGAGGGCACCTTTACCTCAACCGGTACTGCGATAGTGCGCTCCTACGATAACGGCTACACCTGGACGGGTAATATCAATAAGGCGATGCAGGGACAGATCGTTTCGCAGTCCAAGACTGAGGTTATTAAGGGCGTTCAGATGTTCTCCGATCAGATGCCCGTTGCGGTTGAATTACATAACGGCAGAATTGCTCTGGCGCTTGAAACCCGTCTTGACCGCGTTGGCAGCTTCCGCATCACCATCTCCCATTCCGATGATAACTGGGCAACCGAGCTTGAGGCTTTCAAGGACGTTGGACCTAAATCCAAGCTTTCCAACTACTGCATAGGCGCGGGACCCTATATCGGTCAGTTCGAATCGGGCGAGACCGTAATTTCGTATAACAGACAGAATTACCTTACCTTCCGTCTCGGTGACGATAATGCGGCAAACTTCGGTGACGAATATGCACCTTATCGCGGCACCTCCACCAACTATTGGGGATGCTTTGATATAATCGGCACTCACAGCCTTGTAACCGCAAATGAGTATCGCACGAAAAACGGTAGCAATGAGCGTAACTACATCGTCAGCGGCAGACTGTACCTTAACCATCTTATCGAGGCAAAGCGTATGTCCGTGACCGTGGACGGTTATTCCGATGAATGGGATAACAACACCGATGCGCTGTTTGTGGGTAGCGTTTCGCAGGCACAGTGCTCCACCCGCTTTGCTATTGACGGTGACAATCTTGTAATCCTTTGCGAAAGACTTGATTACAGCCGCGATGCGGATGGCGATATCGTTACCGTAATGATCACTACGGATGCAAGCTCCAAGGAGCATTCCCTTATCGCCTTTGGTGAAGCCGGAATCAAGAGCGCCACCAAGCAGGTAAACGGTAAGAGCGAGTCGCTTGATACCTCGCTTATCTCCTGTGCAACCGTTGTTGTTGAAGCAAAGAACGAAAAGGATGAAGGCGCGGGATACGTTGCGGAGATAAAGCTTCCGCTTTCCATGCTCGGATCCTTCGGTGACGGTTTCATTTGCAACGTAATGCTCCAGAACACCGATAACGGAGAAATGAGCCCCCGCGATATGCTGACCGGTGCTAAGATCTCCGACTATTCCACCTGGTATAATGTTAAATTTCAGCAGTAATAAATTACTTGCTCTCGAGTGAAATAAAAACACGTCCACCGTCCGTGACGGTGCAAAGAAGAACGTCGCTTAATGCGGCGTTCTTTTGCTTTAATAGGGAATTAAGCCACCGCTCATCCCTCCCGCACGATCGAAGCTCCTCCATGTCAATTCTGCCTGCTGTAACAACTGCGTGTGCCACCCCATCCTCGGGGCAGGTGATTCCGAGATCCGAGAAGGTTAGTGGACGTGCGTCGGTTTTTAAGATAAAGCTCATTTTGCCGTTTGATTCCAGCGTTGCGCTGTATATTTCCTCCGGTTCCGAAATACCCTGCAGCCGCATTTCGGAAAGAAGCTCGTCTACACTTATGCGTGACCTGCGTAATTCCGCCTTGTTGAGCCTTCCGCAGCTTATCAGAGCGCTTGGTTTGCCCTCGATAAACTCGCGCAGAAAGGGAATTTTCAGTATCAGGAAGGAGGTAATAAATTCAAGAGACAGAATGGTTATTAATGCGGAAATGGGGATGTAGGCGGGAATTTCACTGTCAAGTATAGGTGTCGTCGCAAGCTCGGATATGAGAAAGGTAGTAATAAGCTCGGATAGGCGCATTTCGCCCGCCTGACGCTTGCCAAGCAGCTTCATTGCAATCAACAGCCCAATATAGATCGCCGCCGCCTTTAATATCGCACTTAAAATATAACCACCCCCTTTTGGGTATTTTCCCTCGTAAAAGCAAAAAAATACCGATAGGTTTAATCCTGTCGGTATTTTATGTGATTTATTTAGCGTCGTTTTCTCTGATCTCGCTTCTTCTGATCTTACCGTTGAAGGTCTTGGGAAGCTCCGCGCAATATTCGATGATTCTGGGGTATTTGTAGGGTGCGGTGTTCTTCTTTACGTAGTCCTGAAGCTCCTTGGTAAGTGCGTCGGAGGCTTCAAAGCCTGCGGCAAGAACAACCGTTGCCTTAACAACAAAGCCTCTCACCTTATCGGGTACACCGGTAACCGCAACCTCCTTGACGGCATCATGCTCAAGCATAACGCTTTCGATCTCAAACGGACCGATGCGGTATCCGGAGGATTTGATAACGTCATCGTTTCTGCCTACGTAGCGGAGAAGCCCCTTCTCGTCCTTATATGCAAGGTCGCCCGTGTGGTAGAAGCCGTCGTGCATAGCCTTTGCGGTATCATCGCGGCTCATATTGTAGGAATCCATAATTCCGCACGCCTTTCTCTTGGGGGAAAGAACGCGGATACAGATCTCGCCAATGCTTCCCACGGGGCAAACCTGACCCTCTGCATCAAGCAGATTTACGTCAAGTCCGGGAATCGGCAGTCCGAGAGTGCCGGGGGTAGGCTCTGTCCAAGGGTAAAGTGTACCGATGCAGATACAGGTCTCCGTCTGACCGAAGCCCTCGTAGATCTTAAGGCCCGTAATATCCTTCCATTTGTTAAAGATATCGGGGTTGAGCGCCTCGCCCGCAGAGCAGCAGTGCTTGAGGGAAGAGAGGTCATACTTTTCGATGCCCTCCTCAAGAAGCATACGGTACATCGTGGGGGGGACGCAGAAGGTGGTAACCTTGTACTTCTCCATAACGGAAAGCACATCCTTAGCTACGAATCTGTCGAAATCGTAAACGAGGATTGCGCTCTCGCCGAACCACTGTCCGTACATCTTGCCCCAAAGGGATTTGAGCCAACCGGTATCGGAAATGGTGAAGTGGAGTCCTCCGTCAACAACTCTGTGCCAGAATACACCCGTCATAATGTGACCGAGGGGGTATTTGAAGTTGTGGCAAACCATTTTGGGGTAGCCGCTTGTACCGGAGGAGAAGGAAAGAAGCATAGTATCCTCTGCCTTCGTTGCCTCCTTGCCGGTGGGACGCTGCCATTTGTCGCTTGCCATTGCAATGCCTTGCTCAAGGTCAAACCAGCTCTCACCCGCATTCTTGCGTCCGGAAACAAGCTTGATCTCAACGGTTTCGCACTTGTCTGCACCCTCGTCGAAGGTTTCGGTGCAGTTGCCGTGACCTGTGATGATTACGCACTTAACCTGTGCGGCGTTGCATCGGTAGATGTAATCCTTCGGCTTAAGCATATCAGTTGCTTGAATTGCGATAGCGCCGATCTTGTGAAGACCAAGGAAGCAGAACCAGAAGTAATAGCTTCTTCTCAGCACAAGCATAACTCTGTCGCCCTTCTTGATGCCGAGGTACTTGAAGTAGTTAGCCGCCTTGTTGGAATAGATCATCATATCGTGGAAGGTAAAACGCTTTTCTTCGCCGTTTTCTCCCACCCAAACCATTGCAAGCTTATCGGGCTTGGTCTTTCCAAGCTCATCGAGAACGTCATATGCAAAGTTGAAGTTCTCCTTGAAGGTAAGGTTATAGTTGTGCTGTGCGTCCTTGAGAGAAAGGAAATCGTCGCGCGACGCACCCACAAATTTTTCGTAGATTGGCATTTCTGTCTCCTTGGGATTACTTGATAACTACCGCAATAAATTCAGCGGGCTTATCTCCAAGCGCCACCTCTGCGTGGGGAACGCTGGAGTCAAAATATACGCTGTCCCCCTTAGAAAGCTCATAGGAGATGTCACCGATGTAGAGCATCATCTTACCGGAGATGACGTAGTTGAATTCCTGACCGTCGTGGCCGTGCATAACGGGGGGATTTTGGTCGGGATTGATGGTAACGAGGAAGGGCTCTGCCTTCTTGTTACGGAAGGTGTATGCAAGGTGCTTGTAATCATACTCGTGCTCGCGCTTTACGGAATATCCCTTGCCCTTCTTAACCATACTGCACATGGAAAGGGTGGGGGCGTTACCGCTGATAAGGTCAAGCACGTCAACGCCGAGGATGTCAGCAGCGTTGTAGATCACGCTGAAGGAGAAATCCTGATCGCCGTTTTCGTAGGAATTATAGGTGTCAAGATCAACCTCAAGCTTAGCCGCCATCTCCTCAGCGGAGATCTCCATATCCTCGCGGAGAGTACGGAGACGCATACCGATATCCTTGATCTGATCGTTCATTACTTATCTCCTTCGTAATTATATCCAAGCTCAAGAGCGCGGATGTTAAGGGCAAGCATATCCTGCTTCTTTGCGGGAACGAGCTTCTCCATAGCGGTCTTTGCGGAATCAAGGGTCATAATGCCGCTGTGCTTGATAACACAGCCGAGCATAATCATATTCGCAAGACCGTTGAGTCCGTTTTCGCCCGCCATAGCGGTTGCGGGGATGTAGTATGCGTTTGTGTCGGTGCGCTCGGTCTTTCTGTCGATAAGAGAGCTGTCAAGATACATAGCGCCTCCTGCGACAACGTCATTTTCATACTTATCAAAGGAAGGACCGTTCATTGCGATAAGCACGTCGGGCTTATCTACGATAGGAGAGCCGATAAGCGTGTCGCTTATAATGATGCTACAGTTTGCGGTACCGCCACGCATTTCGGGACCGTAGGAGGGAAGCCAGCTTACCTCCTTTTCGTTCATAAGTCCCTCGTATGCAAGGAACTTACCTGCAAAAAGTATACCCTGTCCGCCGAAGCCGGCAATAAGAATCTTGGTATTCATTACTTTTCCTCCTTGGTTTT
>JAFOAB010000146.1 GCA_017382555.1 Clostridia bacterium | reverse complement strand
TTATGCTCTGCCTCTGCGGGAACGTAATTGGGGTCTATCTTTACGATGTTGTAGCTGCCCTTTCTCTTGGACTTGAGTATCTCAAGTGCCTCGGGCTCGTAGCCGGGGGCGATAACTCCGTCGCTTACCTCGCGCTTGATGAGAAGCGCGGTGGTAACGTCGCAAACGTCGGAAAGCGCAACCCAGTCACCGAAGGAGCACATACGGTCGGTACCTCTTGCTCTTGCATATGCGCAAGCAAGGGGGGACTCGTCAAGGCCCTCGATATCGTCAACAAAGCAAGCCTTCTTCAGCTTATCGGAAAGCGGAATTCCGACAGCCGCGGAGGTGGGGCTTACGTGCTTAAAGGAGGTAACAGCGGGAAGACCGAGGGCCTCCTTCAGCTCCTTTACAAGCTGCCAGGAGTTGAACGCATCAAGGAAGTTGATGTAGCCGGGTCTGCCGCAAAGGATCTCGATGGGGAGATCGCTTCCGTCGTGCATATATATCTTAGAGGGCTTCTGATTGGGGTTACAGCCGTATTTAAGCTCAAATTCTTTCATTTCTGTTCACCTCACGCGTTTTTATTAACGATTCTGGTCTCGGTCTCGCCGGTTGCGAGATCGATGTAGCGTACGAAAAGGGATACCTTGTTATCTGCGTTAAGATTGGTCCAGATAAGGTCGGTAAGCTCGTCTATCTCCACGTCGGGAAGGATAAGGGTCTTGGGCTCGCCCTCATAGGAAGGAAGCGGATTTCCGTCACCGTTATAGGTGTGGATAAACTTAGCCTTGCCCGCGATGGGATTGGAGTAAGCGTATGTAAAGCGCTCGCAGGAGCTGTCGTCGCCCTCTGCGCTCTTAAGAATGGACATAGCGTAGTTCATATCACCGTTCTCGCGATGGATGATGCCGGAGATACGGGGGGTGAAGTTGGGCTTATCATCCTCGAACTCACGGGTGCGCAGCGCCTGCTCGAAGGTCATCTGCTTGTCCATAAGCTCGTATATGGTATCGGTCTGGTCGCCGTTTGTCACAATGGTCTTGTTGCCAAGCACACGAACGGGATAGTAGATAATAAGGTGGGGATCGGTCATTTTGGACTCGTCAAACGCCTTAGTGCGCATTGCCTCGCCCTCAGCCACAAACACGCGGTTACGGCTGTTTTCGCTTCTGCCCATAATGAAATATGCGGTTACTGCCTTCTTGGAGTCTGCGCTCTTGCCTATGATAATACCGCGTCCGTGGTATGCAAGTGAATTAAGCTCTTCAGCAATATTAGAGATCTTCATCTTATTCTCCTTTTATGTATACCTTATTATTTTCAACGGTGATAAGTCCGTTGCAGAACAGCCTTACAGCCTCGGGAAGTATCTTCCACTCGGCCTCCTCCATTATTCTTCTCTGGAGTGTTTCGGGGGTGTCATCCTGCTTTACCTCAACCGCCTTCTGAAGCACAATGGGACCCGCATCGCACTCGGGAGTAACGATGTGGACGGTAGCGCCCGAAAGCTTTACGCCCTTTTCAAGCGCCGCCTCGTGTACGTGAAGTCCGTAAAAGCCCTTGCCGCAAAATGAGGGGATGAGCGCGGGATGTACGTTTAATATCTTGTTCGTAAACGCCTCGTAGACCTGCTCGTCAATTATAGTAAGGAAGCCGGCAAGTACCACAAGGTCGATATTTGCCGCTACAAGCGTATCCGTCAGCGCCCTTGAATACTCCGCAATATCGGAATACTCCTTGCGCGCAACGACAACGGAGGGGATATCGTTATTTTTTGCTCTCTCAAGCGCGTAAACGTCGGGCTTGGAGGAAAGGACGAGAGCGATCTCGCCGTTACCGAGCTCGCCGCGATGCTGTGCATCTATAAGCGCCTGAAGATTTGTTCCGCCGCCCGAAACGAGAACGGCTATTCTTGCCTTTTTCATTTATTACCTAACTTTCTCGGAAGCTTTAGCACGGGGAAAAGCATTCCGCCGATAGAATTGCCGAGAATTGCAACACAAATAAATTTAAACGCCTCAAGGCTTACGATGCCCGAAGCACCGAAATAAAACATATTTGCGATGGAATGCTCGTATCCGCTTAAGCTGAATACGGGAATACAGAAGAAAATGCCGAGAGGAGTGTGATGCTCCTTAAAGAGGCATACCGCAAGATACATCAGAATTCCGCAGAAAATAGCGCGGATAAGCGTCTGGAAGAACTCCTGCTCAAGCTTTGCTGTGCAAAGCACAAGTGCCTTTTCCCCAATCTCCGGAACCGCGTAAGCAATCGCCATACCCGCAAGGCAGGTAACGACTGCATTACCGAAAAGTCCAATAAGAAGAAGGGAGAAATCCTCTTTTTTATGGTTTTCCACCATATAGCCAACCTTACCGGTGAAAAGGTTGTAGCCCTCGTTACAGATAACTACGAGCGCAATGCAGAAGAGGAAGGCGCCGACGTATTTTACGTCACACGCAAGAAAGATAGCGCTTCCGAAGGAAACCATAAAGCCCGCAAGCAGGCCGTCTGAGAGCTTCCTCAGCATATTTCTATCTTCTCCTCGGATTCTACGATCTCACCGATAACGTATGCGTCCTCACCGTGTGCCTTGAGGATCTCAAGTGCGGTGTCAACGTCATCCTTACTTACGACAACGCTCATACCGACACCCATATTATAGGTGTTGTACATATCTCTTTCGGGGATATTACCGGTCTTTGCGATGATGTCGAAGATGGGAAGCACGCGAACTGCGGCCTTATCTATCTTCGCGCCGAGGCCGTCGGGAATGCTTCTCGGAATATTCTCGTAGAAGCCGCCGCCGGTGATGTGGGAAATACCCTTAACGGCTACCTTCTCGATAAGAGCGAGAATGGACTTAACGTAGATTCTGGTGGGGGTAAGAAGTGCCTCACCGATGGTTCTGCCGCCAAGCTCTGCCTTGGGAACGTAAAGCTCGGGGTTATTATTGTCGATATCGAATACCTTACGGCAAAGGGAGAAGCCGTTGGAGTGGATACCGGTGGAAGGAAGCGCGATAACAACGTCGCCCGCCTTCATCTTGGTATTGTCGATGATCTTTTTCTTGTCAACGATACCAACTGCAAAGCCTGCAAGGTCGTAGTCCTCTACGGGCATAAGACCGGGGTGCTCTGCGGTCTCACCGCCGATAAGAGCGGCACCGGACTGAACGCAGCCCTCTGCCACACCGCTTACGATAGCGGCGATCTTTTTGGGATAGTTCTTTCCGCACGCAATGTAATCAAGGAAGAAGAGGGGCTTTGCACCGCAGCAGATAATATCGTTTACACACATTGCAACGGCATCGATACCGATGGTATCGTGCTTGTCCATAAGGATAGCAAGCTTAACCTTGGTTCCGCAACCGTCGGTGCCGGAAACAAGCACGGGCTCCTCCATTCCCATAGGAAGAGCGAAGCAACCGCCAAAGCCTCCAACGTCGTCAAGGCAACCCGCATTGCGCGTACGCGCAATATGCTGCTTCATAAGCTCTACGGCTTTGTAGCCCGCGGTAATATCAACACCTGCAGCTGCATAGCTGTCGGATTTAGAATTAGAATGCATTTCATTATTCCTTTCTTAATTGAGATATGCGGGCTTATTCCTTGCCCGTCCAGCAGTAGGTGCAAAGCTTGCACTCGTCAATTCCGATGGATTTTACGATTCCCTCAAGGGTTTGGAACTCAAGCGAATCAAACTGGAACTTCTCGCAAAGCGCACGTCTGAGGTTTTTGCCGCGATCGGTCGTTCCGTCGCTGTACTCTTCGATGTAATCAAAGCCCGCTTCACCCTCAAGCTCCATAATCACCCTGCGGGCGATCAGGTCCATTTCGCTGTTAGCGCGGGAGAAGTTAAGGTACTTACAGCAGTACATAATGGGAGGGCAGGCACTTCGCATATGAACTTCCTTTGCGCCGTGCTCGTGGAGAAATTCCACAGTCTCCCTAAGCTGAGTTCCTCTTACGATGGAATCGTCAACGAACAGAAGCTTTTTGTTTTCAATAAGCTCCTTTATGGGGATCTGCTTCATCTTTGCAACGCGGTTTCTGTCCACCTGCTTTGCGGGAGTAAAGCTACGTGCCCACGTGGGAGTGTACTTGATATAAGGTCTTGCAAACGGAACACCGCAGGCATTTGCATAGCCTATTGCGTGAGGAGTACCGGAATCGGGGAATCCGCCGATGTAGTCGATATCGTCAAGAAGTCCGCTTTCCTTATCTGCTTTTGCAAGGATGTTACCGTCGCGGTATCTCATTGCCTCTACGTTCACGCCCTCGTAGTTGGAGGAGGAGTATCCGTAATACGTCCAAAGGAAGGAGCAGATCTTCATCTCCTTGCCGGGCTCGGCAAGCACGGTATATCCGTCGCTTGTCAATTCAACGATCTCGCCGGGGCCAAGCTCGTGCTCCGTTTCGTAGCCGAGCTTTTGGAAAGCAAAGGACTCAAACGAAGCGCAACAGCCGCCCTCGTTCTTTCCGATAATTACGGGGGTCCTGCCCAGGCGGTCACGTG
This sequence comes from Clostridia bacterium, assembly GCA_017382555.1. Taxonomy (GTDB): domain Bacteria; phylum Bacillota; class Clostridia; order Oscillospirales; family CAG-272; genus RUG12395. Next base: position 6,798 of record JAFOAB010000146.1, on the reverse strand, counting down.
CGGCTATGATGTTTCCGTTATCCTTGAGTATCAGAATGGAGATGGAGCCGTCTATCTGGCTCTGCGCAAACTTGATACCCTCGGTCATAGTTTCTTTTCTGCCGATTATTGCGGCAACAAGCTCTGTCCAGTTTATCTTGCCGCTTGTCATCGTTGTGAAGTGTCCGCCGCTTTCGCAGAGGTACTTTTCGATAAGCTCATCGGCATTATTTATCATTCCGATCGCACAGATCGCATAGGTTCCGTGCGCGGAACGCATAAGAAGAGGCTGCGGGTCGCTATCGCTTATACAGCCGATAGCGGAATTGCCCGACATCTCCTCAAATATTTTTTCAAACTTCGTTCTGAAGGGTGAGTTTTGAATATTGTGAATCTCGCGCTGAAGACCGATACCCTCGCCGTATGCCGCCATACCACCCCTGCGTGTGCCGAGGTGGGAGTGGTAGTCCGTACCGAAAAATACGTCCTCTACGGCATCGTGCTTACATACCGCGCCGAAAAAACCGCCCATTTTTTACTCCTTATTTAAGGTTGGATACAAATATTATTGATTAAGCAAAGAAGAGCTTGGAGAGAGTCATGGGATCGATGTACTCGCCGTTCTTGTATACGCGCATATTACCGGAGGAGATCTCGTCGATAAGCATTACCTTGCCATCCTTATCGTAACCGAACTCAAACTTGATATCATAAAGGATGAGACCCTTTTCCTTGAGATCGTCAGCAACGATCTGGGTGATCTTCTGGGTCATATCTCTCATATCTGCATACTGCTCGTGGGTCATAACGCCAAGCGCGATAAGGCCGTCCTCGGTAACGAGCGGGTCGCCCTTTGCATCGTTCTTGAAGGTCATCTCAACGTATGCGGGAAGGTCTGCGCCCTCCTCGATATAATCGCTGTAACGGCGGAAGAAGCTTCCTACAGCCTTATGACGGCAGATAACCTCAAGACCCTTGCCGAATACCTTTGCGGGAAGAACCTCCATGGTGGTATCTGCAAGATCAGCGTTTACAAAGTGGGTCTTGATGCCTGCTGCATTAACCTTTTCAAAGAAATGTATGGACATACGGAGGTTTACGTCGCCAACTCCGTCAATAGTAAGTCCTACTGCGTTTTCACCGGGATCGAACTTGCCATCCTTACCGGTGCAATCGTCCTTAAACTTGAGAAGATAGTTGCCGTTATCGAGTGCGAATACGTCCTTGGTCTTTCCGGTATAAACGAGGTTTTTCATTTTCTTTCTCCTTAAAAATATTATATAGAATAGAGATGGTTTACAAATTAAAGCTTCTCCATAACGGAGGCGTCCTTTTCAAGGACCTTTGCGGCATCCTCAGCACGCTTAGCGTTAAGCTTTTTCGCAAGCTCAGGCTCGCCGAGGGCGATTATCTGCGCCGCAAGCAGAGCGGCGTTTGCACCGCCGTTAATTGCAACGGTTGCAACGGGAATGCCCGTGGGCATCATAACGGTGGAAAGAAGCGCATCCATTCCGTCAAGATTCGAGGAGCTGCAGGGAATACCGATTACGGGAAGAGTGGTGTTTGCGGCAATGGCACCCGCAAGATGTGCCGCCATACCTGCGGCACAAATAAGAACTCCAAAGCCGTTATCTGCCGCATTAAGCGCAAAATCACGTGCCTCAACGGGCGTTCTGTGTGCGGAATAGATATGCACCTCAAAGGGCATATCAAGGCTCTTCAGCATATCGGTAGCCTTTTTAATGATAGGCAGATCGCTATCGCTGCCCATTACGATACCAACTTTTTTCATTTTCTCTCCTTTGAAAATATAAAAGGGCACACTAACTCTGTGAGTAAGTGTGCCCAGACGGTCGGCCATATCCTTTTTCTGTTTCCTTGTGGTACTCCACAATCATCCGTCAGTCGCAGAAAAAGCCTATTGCATTTATGCAATAATTATATCACCGTTTCGTAATTGTGTCAAGACACACAAAATCGAATTTTCACGAATTACAGCGGCGCTGCTTGTGCGTTTTTGCCAAGCACCACCCGCGGCTTCACGGAATTACTTTATGGAGGTAGTCTTTTCCTTCTGAATAACGTCGTGCGCGCCGCCCTCAACAATACTTGTTGCGGAAACGAGGGTGAGCTTAGCCTTCTGCTGAAGCTCAGGAATGGAAAGCGCACCGCAGTTACACATAGTGGACTTTACCTTGGAAAGGGAAAGCGCAACGTTATCCTTAAGGGAGCCTGCGTAGGGAACGTAGGAGTCTACACCCTCCTCGAAGGAAAGCTTCTTATCTCCGCCGAGGTCGTAGCGCTGCCAGTTACGCGCACGCGCACTTCCCTCTCCCCAGTACTCCTTGTAATAAGTACCGCCGATGTTTACCTTGTTCGTGGGGCTTTCGTCAAATCTTGCAAAATATCTGCCAAGCATTACGAAGTCGGAGCCCATTGCAAGTGCGAGGGTGATATGGTGATCGTAAACGATACCGCCGTCGGAGCATACGGGTACGTAAATACCGGTCTCCTCAAAGTACTCGTCACGCGCCTTGCAAACCTCGATAAGCGCAGTTGCCTGGCCGCGTCCGATACCCTTGGTCTCGCGGGTGATACAAATGGAGCCGCCACCGATACCAACCTTAATAAAGTCAGCGCCGCAATCAGCGAGGAAGCGGAAGCCCTCTGCGTCTACTACGTTACCTGCGCCAACCTTAACCTTGTCGCCGTAGCGCTCGTGGATCCACTCAAGGGTGAGCTTCTGCCACTCGGAAAATCCCTCGGAGGAATCGATGCACAGAACGTCGGCACCTGCCTCAACAAGTGCGGGAACGCGCTCTGCATAGTCACGGGTATTGATACCTGCGCCTACAACGTAGCGCTTATCTGCATCAAGAAGCTCGTTGGGGTTCTGCTTATGAGTATCGTAGTCCTTACGGAACACGAAATAGCAGAGCTTGCCCTCGTCATTGATAATGGGAAGAGAGTTGAGCTTGTTATCCCAGATAATGTCGTTTGCTTCCTTAAGGGTAGTACCCTCCTTTGCGACGATAAGCTTATCAAAGGGAGTCATAAACTCCTTGACCTTGGTCTGGGGATCCATACGGCTTACGCGGTAGTCACGTCCGGTAACGATACCGACAAGCTTACCGTCTGCGGTTCCGTCATCGGTTACGGCAACGGTGCTGTGGCCGGTCTTCTCCTTAAGCGCAACGATATCAGCCATCGTAGCATCGGGGCTTACGTTGGAATCGCTGGTAACAAAGCCTGCCTTGTAGTTCTTTGCGCGCTTAACCATTGCAGCCTCATCCTCGATGCTCTGGGAGCCGTAGATAAAGCTTACGCCGCCCTCGGTAGCGAGAGCAACTGCAAGTCTGTCACCGGAAACGGACTGCATGATAGCGGAAACCATAGGGATATTCATTGTTATAGCAGGAGTCTCACCCTTCTTATATCTTACGAGGGGAGTCTTAAGGCTTACGTTTGCGGGAACGCATTCGCTGGAGGAATATCCGGGTATAAGCAGATATTCGTTAAAGGTATGGGAAGGTTCGTTTATAAAAATAGCCATTTTCAATATCTCCTTTACTTTGCCTTGGCATCACAGTAAATGCATCTGTAAACGCCGTTTTCTTTATCTGTACATTTAAATCTGTGCTTAAGCTCCTGCTCTACCGCAACGATACAGCGAGGGTTGGAGCATTTCAGCAACTCACTTTCGACAAAATCCTCGGCACCGTCGGCCTCGGGTTCATCCTTTTCGGCAAGCAGCTTCAGTATCAGCGCCATACGCATATACTTTGCGTTTTCAACCTGCTTGAAGTAGCAAGCGCGGGGATCCGCATCCACGTCTACGCTGATCTCGTTTACACGGGGCAGCGGATGAAGCACGCACATATCGGGCTTTGCCGCCTGAAGCTTTTCCGCTGTTAAGATGTAGCTGTCCTTCAGTCTTTCATATACCTCAAGATCCTCAAAGCGCTCGCGCTGAACTCTTGTCATATAAAGTATATCGAGCTCGGGAAGCGAATCCTCAAGGGACTTGGTTTCAACGTACTCCATTCCGTTCTTCTCAATAACTTCCTTCTTTATATAACCGGGAAGTCGCAGCTCGTCGGGAGAGATGAGCACGATGCGCACGTTATGGTATTTTGCAAGTGCGGAAATAAGAGAGTGTACGGTTCTGCCGTACTTAAGGTCACCGCAAAAGCCTACGGTAAGATCGTTGCATCCACCCTTCTCGCGATAGATGGTGAAAAGATCCGCAAGCGTCTGGGTGGGATGGCAGTGTCCGCCGTCGCCTGCGTTTATAACGGGAATGCCCGCGTAAAGCGAAGCAATGTAGGGTGCGCCCTCACGTGGATGGCGCATTGCAATTATATCCGCATAGCAACCGATAACCCTTGCGGTATCCGCAACGCTCTCGCCCTTGGAGGAGGAGGAGCTGTTAGCATCGGAGAAGCCGATAACGCTTCCGCCAAGCTCCAGCATTGCCGCCTCAAAGCTGAGGCGCGTACGGGTGGACGGCTCAAAAAACAGAGTAGCCAGCTTTTTTCTCTTGCAGGCATCCGCATATTTATCGGGGTCAGCGATAATATCTGATGCTGTCTGCATCAGAGCATCAATCTCGTCTGTGGAAAGATCAACTATATCGATAATACTTCTCATCGTTTCCCTCAGCAAGTAGCGCCGTTAACAGCAAGATAATTCTTAATGCGGTCTACGTTTTCCTTATTCTTGGGATCCTCCTCAAGATACTCGATGATGTCGTAAACGTCAACAACGGAGTATACGGGGAAGCCGTACTCATCGCTGATCTCGCCCATTGCGGACTTCTCGGTCTTGCCCTTTTCCTTGCGGTCTACCATAACGAAGGTAGCGGCAACCTTAACACCCTCAAGACAGGAAAGGATAGCCATGCTCTCGCGGATAGCGGTGCCTGCGGTGATAACGTCCTCAACGATGACGATCTCCTCGCCGCAAGTGGGCTTGTAGCCTACGAATACGCCGCCCTCACCGTGATCCTTTTCCTCCTTACGGTTGAAGAAGAAGGGCACGTCAAGTCCCTGCTTTGCAAGTCCTACGGATGCGGAAACGGCTATCGGAATACCCTTGTATGCGGGTCCGTAAAGCACACACTTCTTGTTGCCTACCTTCTCAAGGTAAGCCTTTGCGTAAAATTCACCGAGCTTCGCGATCTGCTCGCCGGTCTTGATTTCGCCTGCGTTGATGAAGTAGGGGATCTTTCTGCCGCTCTTTGCGGTAAAATCACCGAACTTAAGCACGCTTGCGCCCTCAAGGAACTGTATAAATTCTCTCTTGTAGCTTTCCATTATATTATATCTCCTTAATCGCAAAATTCAGCAATGCAACGCTCGTAAGCGGCAACGGGATCCTCGGCAGCGGTAATGGGACGGCCGACAACGATATAGTCGGAGCCGATCTTCTTTGCCTCTGCAGGGGTCATAACTCTCTTCTGGTCGCCAACGTCTCCGTCTGCAAAGCGAACACCGGGAGTAACGGTAAGAAATTCCTTACCGCAGATATCGTGTACCTTGCCCGCCTCAAGGGGAGAGCAAACAACACCGTCAAGTCCTGCCTTCTTTGCGTTTGCCGCATAGTGCATAACCACCTTGTCGATAGGCTCGTGGATGAGGAGATCGTTCTCCATGCTCTCCTGATCGGTGGAGGTAAGCTGGGTAACGGCGATAAGCAGAGGTCTTGTTCCGTCCTCGCGGGTAAGACCCTCAAGTGCCGCCTCCATCATACGAACGGTGCCGCCCGCGTGAAGGTTGCAAAGGTCTACGTCAAGATTAGAAAGCACGCTCATTGCCTTCTTTACGGTGTTGGGAATGTCATGAAGCTTCAGATCAAGGAAGATCTTGTGTCCTCTCGCTTTGATCTCGCGAACGATCGAGGGACCCTCTGCATAAAACAGCTCCATGCCGATCTTTACAAAGGGCTTTCTGCCGGTGAACTGATCCAGAAAGTTCAGGGTTGCTTCGCGGCTGGCGAAGTCACATGCTACGATTACGTCTTTTCCCATTAGTGGGCACCTCCAATAATATCTGTCAAATTTTCAATTCTGTACTTCTTCATAACCTTGGGCAGATCCTCAATGATCCGCTTGCAGGCGAATGGATCTACCAGATTGGCAGCGCCCACTTCCACAGCAGTTGCGCCCGCCAGCATCAGTTCGATCACATCTTCCGCCTTGCTGACGCCGCCCATGCCCACAATGGGAATATTCACGGCTTCATAAACCTGATAGACCATCCGTACCGCCAGAGGCAGCAGCGCAGGGCCGCTCATGCCGCCGGTCTTGTTGGCAATGATGGGCTTTTTCCGGTTCAGGTCAATGCGCATACCCAGCACGGTATTGATCAGGCTGACCGCATCCGCGCCGCCTTCTTCCACCGCTCTGGCAATGGCACAGATATCGGTGACATTGGGAGAAAGTTTCACGATCACCGGCTTGGTGGTCACGGCTTTGACTGCCTGGGTCACTTCCTTGGCACAAGCGGGGTCTGTGCCGAAGCTCATGCCGCCGCCATGGACATTGGGGCAGGAAATGTTCACTTCCAGCCAGCCCACCTGTTCCTCTTTGTCCAGCTTTTCACAGGTTTTTACATACTGCTCGATGGAAAAGCCACTGACATTTGCCATAACCGGCTTGTGGAAAAATTCCTTCATCTCCGGCAGTTCATGGGCAATCACATGATCCACACCGGGGTTCTGCAGTCCCACAGCGTTCAGCATACCACCGTCAAACTCAGCGATTCTGGGAGTGGGATTGCCGAAGCGGGGGTCTAAAGTCGTACCCTTGAAGGAGAATGT
>JAFOAB010000145.1 GCA_017382555.1 Clostridia bacterium | reverse complement strand
GCTGTGGCAGGAATGCAGGGTAAGCACCCTTGCGCCCGTTTCGTTTGCAAGCCAATCCGCAACGGTAGCGGAGGAAAATTCCACCGTCAAAACGGCAGAAAGGGAGTTTTCGCGGATTATGCTTGCAAGGGAGGCAAGCACAGTCAGGCTCGGCTCGCTTTGCGTGGAGCAGCCCTCAAAGGCGGCATAATGCTCGATTCCGTAATGCTCGCACAGATAGCCGAATGGGAACTTTTCCGCAAATACTATCATTCTGTTATTCGCGTTTTCAGCCGCCGTTTCGAATTTTTTGTCAAGCTCCGCAAGCTTTTTTACGTAATTTGCGCAATTTTCCGTGTAAAGTGCGCTGTTTTCCGCATCAAGCGTGCAAAGCGCGTCCCTTATCGCCTCGCTTATCAGCATCGCGTTTTTCGGGCTTGTCCAGACGTGCTGATCAACGCCCTCAGCGTGATTGTGGTCATCGTGGCTCTCCTCTTCGCACGAGCCGCTTATCAGCGTAACGGCATCAAGCATGGAAACGGTGGGGATATCCGTACCCTCAAGCGCCGTAAGCACCCATCCGTCAATATCACCGCCAACGTAAACAACAAGGTCGGCTTTTCTCAGCTTTGCCATATCGGCAAGGGTTGCCTCATAGGAGTGCGCCTCCTTACCGGGGGGAACAAGCAGGGTAACGCTTGCCGCTTCCCCTACGATATTCCTTGTGAAATCGTACTGCGGAAAAATGGTGCAAACAACGTTTATGCCGTCTTTTTCCTCACTTTTTTCGCACGAAACGGCAGAAAAAAGGCAAAAAACGCACATAATAAGTGCAAAAAGTCTTATCTTCATCACTTTGCCGCCTTTCTGCTGCAGGCGGCACAGCGACCGTAAAGCACGGTTTTTGCGTTATCAAGGCTGAAGCCGTGGTGCGCGCCGATGTGGTCAAGCAGCTCCTTGCCGTGCTCGCACTCCATATGCTCCACGCATCCGCATTCGCGGCACTTGAGGTGGAAGGCGCAGTCGCATCCGCCCTTGTGTGCGGCGCGGTAAACGTAGCTTCCGTCATCTGCGCGGAAGCGTAAAAGAAGCCCCTCGTCGCAAAGCGCGGCAAGGCGGCGGTAAAGCGTGCTGACGGGTACACCGTCAAGCCTCTTCGTTATTTCATCTGTGGTTAAGGTGACGTCGCCGCCCTCAAAAAGTGCAAGCACCTCGCGGCGGCTCTTGGTATTATAATTCATTTTGCCCCTCAATATGAGAACTGTTCTCATATTGTAACAGCAAAAGGGCGCTTTGTCAACAATTATCTTTATAATTCATTTACAAAACGCAATAGATGTGGTATATTGAATATAGAAAATAAATTATATAGCTTCACTTATAAAGCGATGTCATTAAGTGATGCCAACCGCTGTCATCCTCGAGCATAGAGTTCGCAAAAAGATTCTTCGCTTCGCTCGAGAATGACGTTTGCGAACTCGCAGCGAAGGATCTTGCGGTTGGCCGTCTTACAAACTAAGTGATATTGTCTTTCAGCGGGAAGCTAATAAACCTTAAAGAGGAATAAATGGATCTTTACGAAAGACTGAAAAACGACGAAAGTATAAAAACCTATATAACGCGTGCGGACGAGGCGCTGAAGGTGCTCGGATATACGGAGCACAGCTTTGCCCACGTTACCCGCGTTGCGGAAACGGCGAATTATATATTGAAGACTATGGGATACAGCGATAGAGAGTGCGAGCTTGCACGTGCGGCAGGATATCTGCACGATATCGGCAATCTCGTTAACCGCTCCGAGCACAGCCAAAGCGGTGCGGTTATGGCGTTCCGTATTCTCGATCATTACGGCATCCCCGCGGAGGACATTGCGACCATCGTGTGTGCGATAGGCAACCACGATGAGGGAACGGGCGTGCCCGTAAATGCGGTTGCCGCCGCCCTCATCCTTGCGGATAAGTCGGACGTGCGCCGCACCCGCGTGCGCAACATCGACCCCGCATCCTTTGATATTCACGATCGCGTGAATTATTCGGTAAAGGAATCGGAGCTGAAGATCAACCGCGAGCATACGATAATCAAATTAAAGCTGTTTATCGACACGCAGAAAAGCTCGATAATGGATTATTTCGAAATATTCCTTGAAAGAATGATCCTTTGCCGCAAGGCGGCGGAGACGCTGGGATTGGAGTTTAAGCTTATTATCAACGAGCAACAGCTTATATAACCTGCCTTGAAAATTCTGTCTTTGAAAAAACTCCGTATACATCGTTGCTTCCTCGCGAGCGACTTCGACGTATGAAAATACGTCGTCATCCGCTCGCATCGTTGCACCTCGTCTACGAAATTTTTTCTGTGACAGCAAGCTTCCGTATGCATCGAAAGTGTTCGACAGGCACGACCTCAGCGTATGAAAATACGCTATCGCCCGTACCTATCTTCGTTCTTCGTCTACGAAACAATTTTACGGCGGCAGGAATTATTACAACGTAACATTCTAATGAACAACCGTAGGGGAGGGGTCTCCCCTCCCGCAAAAATGAGGTAACAAAAATGGCAGAAAAAGAAAACGCAGGCTACACCTGCGACACCTGCGAATACTACGTATACGATGAGGATTGGGAGGAATACGTTTGCGCCATGCGCCTTGATGAGGACGAGATGGCGCGTTATCTCAATTCCAAATCGCAAAGATGTGTTTATTACAAGTTCTACGACGAATACAAAACGGTGCAAAAGCAGAATTGATCAAAAAACGGAAACGGACCGTCCGGGAGGCCGGTCCCTACGGATGTGTATCGACACTCATTGTAGGGACCGACGTCCTCGGCGGTCCGTTATTTTGTTTTATTATTCCGCAACAAAAATATAGGGGTAAATGTCCTGACCTGCGGGGATGAAATACACCTCCGCGTCGGGGCGTTTTGCGTTTATCAGCTCGGTAAGGGTGGTCTGCTCCTCCTCGGTCGCGTCCTTGCCGCAGAATACGGTAAGCATATATCTGCCGTCAAGCATCATATCCGCAAGGATCTCTGCCGCCTTAAGGCGCTCCTTGGCGGAGACAACGACCTCCTTTTCGATAATGCCGATGGTGTCGCCGTTTTTGATGTGGATGCCGTTGAGGTCCGCATCGCGTATGGAGGGGGAGACGTAGCCGGAGATGACCGCCTTCATCGCCTCGCGCATTCCCGTCTCGATCTCTTCCGCATTCTCGCTTGTCAGATCGGCGGTGGAAAGCGCAACGTAGCCCATACCGATGTTCTTGGAGGGGATAACGTGAATTTTTGCCTCCGTGTAAAGCTCTGCCGCCTGGCTTGCCGCCATCAGCACGTTGCCGTTATTCGGGAACACGAAGATATGCTCCGCATAAATGCGTGCAAAAGCATCAAGGAACTCATTTGTGGAGGGGTTGTGCGTCTGTCCGCCGTAGATGATCTCATCGGCGCCAAGCTCGCGGTAAAGCTCCTCAACACCGTCACCGTTACAAACGGCAACAACGGCATTCTGCTTCTTCACCTTCGGCTTGGGTGCCTCCTGCGGCTCCTCCTGCTTTTCGCCCTTTTCAAGGTCGGTATGCTGGACGGACATATTCTCTATCTTTACGGAGAGGAACTCGCCGTACTTTCTGCAATGCTCCAGCACCTTTTCGGGGGTGAGGGTATGCACGTGCAGCTTGATGATGCTTTCGGTCTTAAATGCAACGATGGAGTCGCCAATCGAGGCAAGGAACACCTTTAATGCCTCAACGTCGAACTTATCGGGGTTGCACTTTTTGTTCTGCAGCTGCAAAAGTGCCTCGGTGCAGTAGCCGTAGGTCATCTCGCTGTCTGCGTTAAAGGAGGTATTAACAAAAGATGCGGGCTTCTCCATCGGCTCGTCGCCGCCGTCGATCTCCTCGCCGTTCAGAACTCTGTTAAAGCCGTCAATGATGTAGAAAAGTCCTGCTCCGCCGCTGTCGACAACTCCCGCCTCCTTAAGGGCGGAAAGAAGCTCCGGCGTGCGGTCAAGCGAATCGTGCATTTCCTTCGCAAGGTCTGCAAAGTAGGTGCGGATGGTGCTCTTTTCGGTAATTCTGCCGTTAGCAAACTCAACAGCCTCGCGTGCAACGGTGAGTATCGTACCCTCCGTAGGTGTCATAACGGAGCCGTACGCCTGCTCAACACCCCTCTGGAGCGCCTTGCCCATTGCGGTGGGGTCAGCCTTTTCCACACCCTCAAGTCCCTTGGAGGTGCCCGCAAAGAACTGCGAAAGGATAACGCCGCTGTTGCCGCGTGCGCCAAGCAGCATTCCGTGGCTCAGAACCTTCATAACCTCGGCAATATCGTCGGTCTCAAGGGCTTCAAGCGCGGCAATACCGCTTTCTATTGTCATACGCATATTATCGCCCGTATCTCCGTCGGGAACGGGGAACACGTTCAGATCGTTTACCTTTTTTGCGTTTCGTCTGAGAAGCGCGGCACCGCCTGCCGCCATCTTGGAAAGCAGAATACCGCCAAGGTACTTCAGGCTCTCCGTTTTAGTCTTCTTTTTGGTGCTCTTTTCACCATTGAACATAGAAGTTTCTCCTTATCTTTCCTTACCCACGAAGAATAAAGCAAGTGTGCCGGGGCCGGAATGTGCGCCGATAACGGGTCCAACGTCCGTGATTATCTCGGTCTTAACGCCGTGCTTTGCTTCGATCATAGAGGCAAGCAGCTTTGCATCGTCAATGCAATCGCTGTGGCTGATGTATATTCTGCCGCTTTCGGGTGTAACGGCAAGCTCGGTATATTTACCTGCCATGGTGGCAATTGCGGCCTTTCTGCCGCGTACCTTCAGCACGTTTACAAGGTGACCCTCGTCGTCAACGTGCATAACGGGCTTGATGCCGATGGTGTTGCCGAAGAATGCCGCCGCCGTGCTGATTCTGCCGCCGCGCTTGAGATAAACAAGATCGTCAACGGTAAACCAATGGCAGTTGCCCTTCACAAGGCTGCGTGCGTAGTCCGCGCACTCGGCAAGGTCTGCGCCCTCCTCCTTCTTATCCGCAACGGCGCGAAGCATAACGCCGATGCCCGCAGAGGCGGAAAGCGTGTCGATAATTTCAATCCTGCAGTCGGGGTGCTTTTCACGCACCTCGTTTGCCGCAATGCGTGCGCTGTTGCAGGTGGTGGAAAGTCCGGAGGAAAAGCCAAGGTAAAGAATGTCCTTACCCTCTGCGGCAAGTGCCTCAAATGCCTCGCGGAACGCCTCGCTGTTTACTGCGGCGGTCTTTGCAACGCCGCCTTCGCGCATCTTTTGATAGAATTCGGATATGGGCATATCGTGGTTGCCGTATTCCTTATCCTCACCGTCAAAGCGGAAGGTGAGAGAGCAGAAGGGAATACCCCAGCTCTTCAGTATCTCCGGGCTTATATCACAAGCGGAATCGGCAAATATAACAAAGTCTTTCATATTATCTCCTTATTGCCATAGCATAGGATAGTATTACCATATTTGTATGGGTATAGTATACTACTTTAATGTTCACTTGTCAACATTTAAAAGGAAAATAGAGGGAAGAGTAGGGGCGGATCCCATATCCGCCCGCCGTTTCTCGCCGTAGGGGAGGGGTTTCCCCTCCCGCCGTTTTACTTCAAACGCCCCGAGATCCTTCGGTCGCATTCGCGCCTTTTTTGTCATGCTCGAGCGTAGCGAAGCATCTAAAAGGCGCGAATCATCGCTCCCTCAAGGATGACACGGGGCGAGAGGCGTTTTTCGGGGCGTCCGGAGTATCGAACCCCTTTAGGGGTGAGCGCGACCATCGGGAGCACACCGCAAAGCGGTGCTGGAACGTCGCCCCCTACAATTTGCACCGTCACCCACCGTAGGGACCGACGTCCTCGGCGGTCCGCCGTTTCCCCATTCAATTTGCGGCGGGAGCAATAAGAGAGTTATGAGTTTAGAGTTATGAGTTTAGAGTTATGATATGATTGCCTTTGATGTACATTCTTCAAGCGATGCGAAGCATCTCATAACTCATAACTCATAACTTGCCCGAAGGGCAATCATAACTGCGCTTTGCGCGCCCTCGCGCCCGCAGGGTATATCGCGCCTCGCAGATTCTTCGCTTCATTCGCCCCGTCATTCTTGAGGGAGCAAAGCGACCGAAGAATCAGGGCGAATTCGCTCAAGAATGACAGCGAGGCATATCGCAGATCCCGCAAGGGATCTATATCGCTTGCGCATTGCGCGCTACGCCTCGATCTCGCGCTTTAATCTGTCGATATCCTCGCCGTCGGGGGAGCGGGTGCTGTATCGCATACCGCAATACATATCGATAACCTCGCCCTCGGCGCCGTCTGCCATAAGGCGGTCGCGGATCATATTCGGTGTTTCGCTTGCAAGGATACGCTCGCCGTTTTTGATGCGCCTTGTGATTATGGCGCGGTAGAGGTATCCGAGGCGCTGCTTTTCGTTATGCAGGTTCTTCCATTTCGGCGGTTTTTTTCTTCTTACCTCGCTTTTTTCTCTGCCAAAGTTAAAAACGATGGAGCTTTTGCCGCCAAGCTCGGAGCCACTGCCGAAGCCCCACTTTTCCAGCGCGGCAAAAAGCCTTGCGCCGTACTTGGTGTAAAGCTTGCGCATAATTGCGCTGACCTTACTGCCCCATTTGTTTCTCCAAAGAAAGATGAACAGCTTGTATGAGGCAACGGCAAAAACGCAGGCAAGAGCAAGAAAAACGGGGAAAAGTATGCGGTGGCGCATATAAATGCCCGCATACCAATAGAAGATTGCGGCATCAGCGGCAAAAAGGGCAAATATTGCAGTGCCCCAATAGGTAAGCAGGAGGGCTCTCAGCTTTTCTTTCATTTTATGCCTCCCGTACCGTTTGTAATGTCAAGCACGGTGATATTATAGCCCGCGCTTTTGAATTCGCCT
>JAFOAB010000144.1 GCA_017382555.1 Clostridia bacterium | reverse complement strand
GGCCAGCCGTTTGTTGATGAGGACGGAAAAATATACCTCGTTCACGTTCAAATCAACACCGGTAACGAGACTTGGCTTGTTGAGATAGAGTGCGATAAGGGCAAGGTGACCGTTAAGGACGAAACCTATACGAAGCTGCTTGTAGCCACCGAGGAATGGGAAAATGCCATAGCAACCGTCCTTGAGTGCGGCTATTTGATGAAGCATAATAATCTCTATTATCTCATCTACGCGGGTGGCAACTACAATTCCGCCTACGGTGTCGGATTTGCCGTTTCCGAAAAAATAACGGGCCCGTATGAAAAGTACGAGGGCAACCCGATACTTTATTCAAACGATCAGGGCTACGGCAACGGTGCTGCAAGCGTGTTCCCGTCGCTTGACGGTACGGAATACTTCTTCGTATATCTGCGCCACGAAAGCTCCGTTTCCGTAAGACCGCTTAATACGGCAATGGATCGCTTTAAGTTCGTTAAGCGCGAAAACGGATACGATATCATCTCCGTTTACGGGCCTACGGTAACACCACAGCCTGCTCCTTCCAATAACGGTACAACGACCGCCGGCGAGCTTGACAGATTCCAAAGCAATAAGGATTAACGAAAAAAGATAAAGGAGCAGGAATGTTCTGCGATCTTCATATACATTCTGTATACTCGGACGGAAGCCTGACACCCGCGGAGATAATTGCGGATGCAAAGCGGCTTGGGCTTACGGTTGCGCTTACGGACCATAACACCGCCGTAGGCCTTGCGGAATTTATGGCGGAGGCGGAAAGGGCGGACGTACGCGCCGTTGCGGGGGTGGAGCTTTCCACGGACTATAACGGCACGGAGCTGCATCTTTTGGGCCTTTTTATACCGCAAGAGCATTATAAAAGCATAGACGAGCTGACAGACTACTATACAGCCCTAAAGGAGCAAAGCAATATCGACCTTGTGCGCAGGCTGAACGAGGCGGGCTACGCGATAGATTTTGCCGACGTTGAAAAACGTAACCGAACCGGCAAGGTGAACCGCGCACATATAGCCACCGAGCTTTTTGAAAAGGGGTACGTTTCCTCCGTTGCCGAGGCGTTTGATAAGCTGTTGTACGTTGGCGGCGGATATTACGTGCCTGCAAAAAAGCTTGATTTTTCGGAGGCGATACGCTTTTTGCGCACTATAAACGCCATCCCCGTGCTTGCACATCCGCTAAAGGATATAAGCGAAGGCGAGCTTGCGGAGCTGTTGCCGCAGGCGATATCCGATGGGCTTATGGGTATCGAGGTACGCCACTCCTCGTATAACGGGGAAAAGGAGCGCATCTGCGATGAAATAGCGGAAAAATTCGGTCTGTTAAAAAGTGGAGGAAGTGACTTCCACGGCACTGCAAAGTCCGACGTGCTTCTCGGTACCGGCAGGGGGCGGATGTGTGTCCCTACGGAATATTATGAAATAATGAAAAAATACATTGCGGAAAATGCGCGCTAAATGGAGGAAGATATGAAAACTTCAAACGAGATAGGATTTTTTTCGAAGCTTGTAGGTGAGCATAAGACAATTGAGCTGTACGCTCAGGCGGGCTTTGATGCGTGGGATTTTACCCTTACCGATATATGTAAATTTGATTATAAGACGCGTACGGGATATTTTGGCGATCATCCGCTTGCTGGTCCCGGCAGACTTAAGTTTGCGCGCGAATTAAGGCATATAGGCGAGGAGATGGGCATTTTCTGCAACCAGAGCCACGCACCGTTCCCCGTCAGCGATCCGCTGATACGTGACTCCTTGAAGCACGCTATCGAATGCACCGCGGAGGCGGGCGGTGAGATTTGCATCGTGCATCCCAATAACAACAAGAGCGCAGAAGAGAATGCGGAAATGTATTTCGAGCTCTTGCCGTTTGCAAAGGCCTGCGGTGTAAAGATGGCAACGGAAAATATGTGGAATCTCGATAAGGAGACGGGCAGGGCAAAGTTTGCCGCTTGTGCAACGGAGGAGGACTTCTGCAAGCACATTGATATAGTAAACGATCCCTACCTCATTGCTTGCCTTGATATCGGCCACGCCGAGATGATGGGCGATACCACAAGCGCTGTTAAGATGATACACGCCCTCGGTAACAGATTGCAGGCGCTCCACATCCATGATAATGACAAGATCCGCGATTCGCATCAGATACCTTTTTCCATGGAAATAGATTTTGATCCCATAGTCAAGGCGCTTGCGGAAACGAAATACAGCGGCGTATTCACACTTGAATGCTGTATGTATCCTTCAAAGTTTACAGCCGAGGATGCACCCCGTGTGGCAAAGGACCTTGCCGATGCGGCACGTAAGCTTGCGGATAAGTATGATGAATACCTTAAGCTTTGAATTTCTCGATAAAAGCCGATTCGCGGAATTCGCACCGCGGCTTTTTGACATTCTGCACGGCAATATGAGCGTTATCGCCCCCTCCGGCAACAGCCGTGAAGCGGACGAAAAAACTTGGTTTGATGCGGTAAGCGGAGGTCTTGCAAGCGACAGACGGCAGATAGTGCTTATAAGAGCTGCGGAGAAAATCGTCGGATTTTTTCAGTATTACATAAACCCACGCACCTTTATGATGGAGGAGGTGCAGCTTCTTGCGGAATATCAGGGCAGGGGAGTACTGCGCGATCTATATAGCTTTTTGATGCCGAATATTCCCGACGGGATACCGTCCGTTGAGGCGTTTGCGGATCTCAGGAACGCACGCAGTATGGACATTCTGCTCAAGATGGGATTGATGCCCGTTTCCGAGGAAAGCGGTCTTTGCCACTTTTGCGGAACTCTTGATGGGCTGAAAAAATGGTTGAATAAATAAAGAAATGCCACTGATTTCGGATCAGTGGCATTTTTGTCTGTTTTACACGCCTTCGTTTTTATGCAGCTCGATAAACTCCATAAATCTGCGCCAGCCGTGGCGTGACATAAAGTGCTGGAAATTGAGCTTGAAATAGCCTATTCTGCCGTTAAGTGAGGCATCGCCGGGCTCGATTACCGTATCAAAATCTATACCCTTAATTTCCTCATTCTCCCATGCGTCGCTTGCGGCAACACAGCAAAGCTGCTCGGAGAGGGGATCTGCCCACGCATCCATGCTGCATGAGCCTACAAGCACGAAGCGCGGTGCGATAGCGGCGAGGAGATAGTGCTGGTCAAAGCAATCCCCCACGTTTGCCTCCGTATGCTTTTCAAATGCGGGGCAGAACCAAAACGGGAAGCGCGATACGATATCGCGGTACGTTTCGCCTCTGTTTCTTGTAACGGGGTCTGCTTCGTTTCCGCTGTTACCGCGTGCAAGTGCGGCACCCGCACAGCCCGAGGCATTTGAGAAGGCGAATTTAAATCTCGTGTCCGTCATAGCGCAGAACAGCGCAGTCTTTCCAAGTCTGGAGTGACCCGCAATGCCGACGTTATCCGCATCCGTGCCCGGGAGTGTCAGACCGTAATCAAGCACCCTTTGGCAGGTCCATGCCCATACTCCTATCTTGCCGCATTCGTGTGCCTCGCGCTCGTTTCCGCTTATAAGCAGGGCGGCAAGTCCATTTTGCATATCGCCGTTATCGCTTGATGCGTCCTTGTAGCAGAAGACAAGAAAGTCGGCATCGTATTCCGCCATCTCCTCAATGGGAAAATACTGTGATTCGCCTATAGGGTGAAAGTTCGGGTACACGATAAGGGGGCGCTTTTTGCCGTCGGTATGCAAAAGCCTGTCGAGGGGGAAGGTGTGGCTTTTTCCCTTTGCTTCTATCGTGATGCACACGCGGCTGTGAGTAACTGCGCCGCAGGCAAATCGCCTTTCAATCACCTTAGGCTCGCTCACCTGCATTTTAAATTCTGTGGTGGGGAGGTAGCCGTATACCTCGTTTTGGAGTATACGAAGCATCTCCTCGCGTGTTTTGAGTGAGGGGACGTTTCGGCTTTTTAACTCATTTTTAAGCATAGCGTATCTCCTTCTGTGTGCATTATGTATATTTAGTATACAGCAAGTTAGGTGCATATGCAAGATTGACTTTGTGTTTTTTCGGAGGTATAATTATTGGTAACGATGCTTATAAGGAGGCTAATATGGATCAAAAATACGAAGCGCTGTTTACACCGTGGAATATCGGTAAAGTGCAGATTAAAAACCGTATT
>JAFOAB010000143.1 GCA_017382555.1 Clostridia bacterium | reverse complement strand
GCCGCGAGGCGGAAAGAGCCGCCGAGGAGGAGAGACTCGAGAGACTGCGTATTGAAAAGGAAGAGGCGCGCCGCACCGCGGCAATGCTGAAGAAGGCAGAGCTTGCGGCAGAGGATGACGGTTTTATCACCGACGAGGAGCCGATGAAGCCGCAGGCAAAGGCGGCGGATATCCCCGCACCCGTTATAAACGTTGCACTCGGCGACGATAGCGTATATGAAAACGAGCCCGAGGAGGAGGAAGCGCCCTTCGAGGAGCTGACGGTACCCGAGGAGATACCCGTGGAGACCCCGGCGCCTATCGAGCCTGCCGAGGAAAAGAAGGCAAAGGACGAGCCCACAGAGCCTGCGCAGAAGGGCAAGATGATACTTCCCGACCTTGAGGACATTTTCGGCCTCGGAGATCCCGACAAGGTGAACGATCTCTCCGGTCTTGAGGACCCCGAGGAGCTGCCCGAGGACATTACCGAGGCAAAGCAGAACGCGATCCTTGAGACGGAAGCGCCCAAGGAGGAGGAAAAGCCCAAGCCGAAGGCGGAGTACCGCACTCCCCCCATCTCCCTGCTTGCCGTTCCCGAAAAGCCCAAGACCGAGGATATGACGGCGGAAATGCAGGCAAACGCACAGCGCCTTGTGGAGACGCTTGCATCCTTCCGCGTTTATACGAAGATAACCAGCGTTTCCGTTGGTCCCACCATTACACGCTACGAGCTTCAGCCCGAGGCGGGCACGAGCGTTAAGTCCATTGCAAACCGCGTGGACGATATTGCGCTCAGCCTCGCAAGCATGGGTGTAAGAATTGAGGCTCCCATCCCCGGCAAGGCGGCTGTCGGCATCGAGGTGCCGAACAAGACCGCCGCAACCGTATTTTTGCGCGAGCTTATCGCAAGCAAGCAGTTCACCTGTGAGGAAAACAAAAAGCGCAGGCTTATGGCGGCGCTTGGCGTTGACGTTGCGGGCGTTCCCGTGTTCTGCGACATCGCAAAAATGCCCCATATGCTTGTTGCGGGTGCAACGGGTATGGGTAAATCCGTATGCATCAACAGCCTGCTTGTAAGCCTGCTGTACCGCACCTCTCCCGACGATCTCCGTCTCATACTCGTTGACCCCAAGCGCGTTGAGCTTGGTACCTACAACGGCATCCCCCATCTGCTTGTCCCCGTTGTTACCGAGCCGCAGAAGGCGGCAGGTGCGCTCAGCTGGGCGGTAAACGAGATGGAGCGCCGCTTCGGCCTTATCGAGGAGGTCGGTGCGCGTAATATCGGCGACTACAACGGCACCGTAAACGGTGTTCCCGGCTACGAAAAGATGCCCTACATCGTAATTATCATCGACGAGCTTGCGGACCTTATGCTTGTTGCGCGCGACACGGTTGAAAATTCCATCAACCGCCTTGCGGCAAAGGCGAGAGCCGCAGGTATACACCTTGTTATCGGTACACAGCGTCCTTCCGTTGACGTTATTACCGGTCTTATCAAGGCAAACATCCCCTCCCGTATCGCGTTTACCGTTGCATCGCAGGTCGACAGCCGTACCATCATCGACGTCGGCGGTGCGGAGCGCCTGAACGGACGCGGAGATATGCTTTACGCGCCCGTCGGACTTATGAAGCCCATGCGCGTACAGGGCTCCTTCGTATCCACCGAGGAGGTAGAGCGCGTTACCGCATTCGTACGCTCCAACGCGGGCGAAAACGAGTACAGCGAGGAAATTATGGCGGATATCGAGCGCGAGGCACAGCGTTGCTCTGCGGCTAAGGGCGGCGGAGGCGATGAGCTTGACGGCGATGACGGCGGAGAGCTTGACCCCAAGTTCCGCCAGGCTGTTGAGCTTGCTGTGAACAACAACAAGGTTGCCACCTCCCTGCTTCAGCGCAATCTCAGCATCGGCTACGGAAGAGCCGCAAAGATAATCGACCAGATGGAGCGCCTCGGCTACGTAGGACCTCCCGACGGAACGAAGCCCCGTGAGGTGCTTATCACCCCTGCGCAGTTCAGAGAGCTTGTGGTGAATGACCGACTCGGAGTAAAGAACGAAGAAAACTGATAAAACGGAGGAAACGAAATGCAAAGCACAAACGAGCTGAAGGTAAATATTGGCACGCAGTGTGACGGCACAAGCGTTTCCCGGGATATTAAAAGGCTGCCGCACCTGCTTATTGCGGGCGGCGAAAAAGGCGAGGCGAGGGCTTACCTTACCTCCCTGCTGCTTGAGGTAGCCAAGACAAACGCCCCAAGCGTGCTACGCGTGCTTGCGATGCAACTTGACGCCGAACTCAACGCACTCCCCCATCTGCTTGCCCCTGTTACGGAAAACGAAAGCGAAGCGGAAGCGGCACTCTTGTGGCTGAAAAACGAAGCACAGCGCCGTTTTGGGCTGTTTACAGCCTCGGGTGTGCACAATATCGATACGTACAACGAAAAGGCTCCGGACAAGCTTTATCACGTTATCGCCGCAATAGGAGATATTTCCAAGCTAACGAAAAGGTCGGTGGAATACGCCGCAGGGATTGCCGCAAAGGCAAGGGCGACGGGCATTTATCTGCTTGCCGCAGAGGAAAACGCGAGCGCACGCACCATCCCCTCCCTTTTGAAGGCAAATATCCCCTCGCGCATCGCGCTAAAAACCGAAACGAGAGCGCAAAGCCGCGTTATACTTGACACGGCGGGCGCAGAAAAGCTTTCTGTGGGCGATATACTGTTTCTCCCTATCGGCACAGCAGAGCCGCAAAGGCTCTCCCGCAATGCGGCGGAAATTTCCGTAAGTGAGATAGCAGAGCTACACTCCCCTGCCGAGCGTATCACGATTGCGTACGAGAAGCCGAGCGAGACACCCTTATTAGGGCTTGCGCTTGAGACGGCAATCGAACACGGCGGTGTCAGCACCGCGCTTTTACAGCGCAAGCTGCATATCGGCTATAAGAAGGCGGCAAGGCTGATTGAAGAAATGGAAGCCGCAGGATACGTCGGAGAATATTGCGGAAGCAAGCCGAGGAGACTGCTTTTAACGAAAACCGAGCTTGAAAAGCTCATAAAGGAGATATAATATGATAGCTATTCTGACCGCAAACGGATACGAATGCGTGGAGGCTATATGCCCGTTTAACCTTTTGAAGCGTGCAGGACTTGACGTGCGCTTTGTGGGACTTAACGGCAAGACCGAAAGCGGAAGCTGCGGTGTTACCGTGGAATGCGCAATGACAGCCGCAGAGCTTATCGAAAGCGGCGAGAAGATCGATATGCTTGTGCTTCCCGGCGGACTCCCCGGTGCCACCAATCTTGACGAGGCAACCGAAACGGACAAGCTTATCGAGATAACCGAAAAATGCGGAGGCTTCTTTGCCGCTATCTGCGCCGCGCCCATGGTGTACGGCAAAAGAGGAATGCTCAAGGGAAAGACCGCAACTGCATATCCCGAGTTTCGCAAGTATCTTGACGGTGCGACGATAGCAGAGGGCAACGTAGCACGCGACGGCCGCTTCATTACCGCCGCAGGTATGGGTGCCGCATTTGATTTCGGACTTGAGCTTATACGTGCGCTGAAGGATGACGAAACAGCGGATAAAATTTCCGCCGCTGTGTGTGCAAAATAAAATGGCATCAAAAAGTAATACTAACGAAAGACGCCCGTACGGCGCGGTGTATCTGACGGCCTGTGTGTTCTTACTCAACCTCGGGCTTTCATATCTTCTCCCGCGCGGTGGAAGCATATACAGCTACGGGCTTATAATGCAGTTTGCGGCTTTGCTTATCCCCGCATCGCTTTATATGTCTCTTAAGGGCGAAAGGCTACCGCAAAGAATGCGCATAAACGCATTCAGCCCCACAAAAACGATATTTTTACTGCTCTTTGTGCTTGCAATCTTCTGCGGCTCTGTGCTTTATTCCCTCTTTTTCGGTGGCTCCGCCGCGGAAAATGAGATCGTAAGCAACGAGCCTGCGGCGCTGTCCATCCTATGCATCGCGATACTCCCCGCCTTTGCGGAGGAGCTTATCTTCCGCGGCATATTGATGACAGAGCTGGAGGGGCACGGACCGTTTACCGCAGTCCTTCTCTCCTCCCTTCTGTTTGCAATGCTGCATTTTGACCTCAGAATGCTTCCGATGTACCTGTTCTCGGGCCTTATGCTTGCCCTTTGCGCGTACGTTACACGCTCCCTGCTTGCATCGTGCGCGGTACATCTTGCATATAATCTTTTGGTATTCCTCGGCAAGGAAAAGCTGACGGCGTTCTTTGCCATTACCGACGATACTGCGCTTATCGGTCTTATACTGACGGTTGCGTTGCTTGTTT